>JBHJNR010000461.1:0-3882 GCA_050330615.1 Cyanophyceae cyanobacterium | reverse complement strand
TGGCTGTTTGTGGAGCAGTTTCGCTTGTTTCCCCAACTGGGTTGGACGCGATTTTGGATCCGCTCCGGTCGGAGCGAGGAGTATGCCCATGAGATCCAGATCAATCGTGAAGCGGGCGCCAAAACCCTACAGATCATCGATCAGCAGTTGGGGCAGTCGCCTTTTTTGGCCGGTAAAAACTACTCCATTGCCGATATCGCCACCTATGCCTACAGCCGTGTGGGATCTGAGGCGGGCTTTGATATGAGCCCCTATACCCATTTGCAAAGTTGGTTTGAACGAATGACGGCCCAACCTCGCTATATCGCCCCAGAAGTGGTTTGAGGATCCCCAACCTGAAAAGTGCAGAGCTGAGCTACACCTCAGGGATCCAAGTTCTTGACCAGGGATCCCAGGCGAGACATTGCCCCCTCGATTAGCTCTGGTGCCACATTGACATAGGACAGTCGCATGGCCGGATAGCCCATTCCATCCGGGAAAAAGCTGGATCCCGATAGGATCAGGATCCCATGCGCCTCTGCTTGATGGATTAGCCGGGGCATCAAGGGGCCATAGCGATCCGGCAGTTGCACCCACAGATACATCCCCCCTTCCGGCACCGTCCAGCGGGCGAAGTCCGGGAAGGATTGTTCCAGTCCCCGCAACATCAGATTGCGATTGTGGTGCAGTTGGGTGTGAACCCGTTGTAGATGGCGGCGATAGTGACCTTGGGCCAAAAACTCGCTGACCACCGCCTGAGACAGGGTGGGGGTATGAATATCGGTGAGATAGCGTAGTTCTAACAAGGCTTGGCGATGCGCAGGCGGCACCACCAGATAGCCCACCCGCAGGCCAGGGGACAGAGTTTTGGAAAAGGTGCCCACATAGGTGACCCAGCCCTCGGTATCCATGACCTTGAGGGGCGGTGGCGGACTGCCAAAGTGCAGCACCTCGTAGGCGTTATCCTCCAAGATGGGACATTCATACTGGCTGGCTAAGGCCAACAATTGGCGGCGATGGGTGGCGGTGGTGGTGATGCCTGTGGGGTTGTGGAGGGTGCTAGTGGTGAAGATTAACCGAGGCCGATGGCTGTCAAGATAGCGGGCCAGCAAGTCTAGATTCATACCCTCGCGATCCATCGGGATCCCAATGATGCGACAGCCCAATTGCTGAAAGATGGGCAGGGCACTAAAGAAGGTGGGACTTTCGACAATCACCCAATCGCCCGGTTTGACAAAGTGCCGGATCGCCAGCGATAGCCCCTGCATGGCTCCATTGACCACCATGATGTCATCGGCACTGGCCTCTAGTCCCACCTGCAACAGCAGATTGGCGATTTGGTGCCGCAGCCGGGTGTGTCCTTCGATGGCGTTGTAATCGAAGAAGTTATCACTATCAGTGGAGACTCGGCGGATGATGCGGGCCAGATCGTCGGGGGGGTCTTTGGGAAAGGCGCAGCTGAGATCGATTAGGTTGGGCTGTTGCTTGGCTTGGATCGAACGGGCATAGAGGGCAAAGGGTCGGTTGGCTTGAGATTCCCAGACCACCACGGTTTGATGGGGGGCAAAGCAGCAGGGGCGGGCCGGATCGGGGATCGGGGCAGTATCGACAAAATAGCCGGATCCCTGGCGAGCGCTGATCAACCCCTCGGCCACCAGGCGGTCGTAGGCTTCGATCACGGTCAGTTTATTGACCTGCAAGGTTTTGGCCAGTCCTCGAATGGAGGGCAGTTTTTCGCCGGGGGGCAGGGATCCCGAGTGGATCAGGGATTGCAGCCGCTCCTGGATCTGGAGATACATCGGCTGTTGGGACTGGCGATTGAGAGGGATCCGCATAGGGTGGGCCAACTCTGTGCTCTGTAGCCTAAACGATCTGGTGAGGATTGAGACGGTACAGTTTCTTTACCCACCGACCGGAACAGTTGCGCGATCTGACAACTGGTCTAGTCGAAGGGATCCCAAAGTGTATCTACTCAGGTTTGAGGGGCAGAGCCATAGTGTGATCAATCGGTTCAAGGTACGACCTATGCAACGCATTTGGATCACAACTTTCTCCAGGTTAAATCCTCGGGATTGGCACTCTCCTAGTCTCCTACAACGCTTTCAAACTCGGTCTAAAATCTGGGCAAATTCTCTGCAAAAGATGGGGATTGATCTGGTGCGAGATATCACCGCTCCTCACTCGGATCCTAGAATTAAAGTGAAAAAAGGGCTGAATGGTCAAACGTTCTGGCAGATTTGGGATCCCCGTCGTCAGGAGACTATTTATCTTTCGTCAGAGGATCAGGTGCGTACCTGGGTTGAGGAACGCTACTACGATTACCGCTGATGATTGATCAGATCAAATTCCTAAAAAGATAGGGCTTTGATTGAGGTTTTGATCCCATTGATTCTTAGAATCCTTCAAGTAGTCATTAGCAGAGATCTATCTACCGATAGGCAGCTTAGACAAGGGGCTTAAGCCCCTTGTTCGTAGTGGATAGATTGACGCCGCTGAGAGCCACTGACTTTGCGCGTCTGTCCTGTCACCCCAAAAGTGCGGTGGTTTAGCATTGAGGTCACGGCACACTCAATCCGGTGGATTCATGACCTCTCGTTTGGCGACCTCCCGTTTGGCCTCTCATCTCCGCACATCGGCCTTGATCGCGGCATCCTTGGTGGCTAGTCTGCCGATCTTGGGATCCCTGGCCTCAGCCCAAGCCATTGCCCCCAGCCTGCGAGAACTGCCCCCCGATTTGGCGGCTCAGCTCACCACCGACCAGATTTTGCAAGCCTGCGCCACCAATCAAGCCGATACCCTACCCAGTCCGTTTCCTGATGTGGTGGAGACCGATTGGGCCTACAAATCTGTGTTGACCCTTTATTATTGCGGTGCCTATCGCGGCGCGATCCCACCCGAGCAGTATCGGCGCTATCTTGAATCTCAGCGAGAGATGCCCAGCTGATATCGTGGTCTGATGCTGCCGATTTACTACTCCGAACAGTTTTTGCACCACCAGACGGGATCCTTTCATCCCGAACGTCCGGCGCGGCTAGAAGCCATTGTCAAGGCTCTCCGCAGTGCCCCCTATGCCGCTGCACTGGACTGGCGGGATCCCGTAGCCGCGACCATCAGCCAGATCGAGCGCGTCCACGAAAGCAATTATGTGGAGACTTTGCAGTCTCTGTGCCAACGGGGCGGGGGATCCCTGGATGAAGATACCGTCGTCTCTCCCCAAAGTTTTGAGGTGGCCAAGCTGGCGGTGGGAGCGTGGATCGATGCCACCCAGTCCACCCTAGAGACGGGATCCCCCAGTCTGGTGCTCTGTCGCCCCCCCGGACATCATGCCGAGCCAGATCGGGGGATGGGCTTTTGTCTGTTTAGCAATGCCGCCATCGCCGCCCTGTTAGCCCTCGATCATCCTCAGATCCAGCGGGTGGCTGTCTTAGATTGGGACGTACACCACGGCAACGGCAGCGAGGCGGTGATTCAACAGCACCCCAACTTGGCCTACGTGTCCCTGCATCAGTGGCCGATGTGGCCGGGGACGGGCAACGGAATCGAGACCTTTCCCCACAACAATATTTTGAATCTGCCCCTACCCAAGGGATCCGGCTGGCCCGAGTATGAGCAGGCCATGACCACCCAGGTGATGCCTTGGTTGCGGGCTTTTGACCCCGATCTGCTGTTGGTGAGCGCGGGATTTGATTGTGCCGCAGGGGATCCCTTGGCGGGCATGACCCTCAGTGCAGACGATTTTGGCCGTTTGACCCGCCTTTGTTTGACCCTCACCCCCCGCTGTGTTTTTGGCCTAGAAGGGGGCTATAACCTGGAAAACTTGGCTCAAGGCTGGCTCAGTTTGGTGGCAACCTGCCTAAATATGACGGGTTCTGTCGGGGAGCCTGGGCGGTGAGAGATGCTGCC
>JBHJNR010000460.1:0-5921 GCA_050330615.1 Cyanophyceae cyanobacterium | reverse complement strand
GACCAACACAAAAAGTATGGTCAGCAAAGCTGAGCACCAGCGCCACCAAGGCCGCAGGGCAAACGGCATAGTTACTCCTCAACAGGGTAAGTCCGCTTGGAACGGCCGATGGCCTACAGACAGGATCCAACGCGACAGCGGTGACTTTTCGCATCCCGTCTTTGAAAAGAATTTGAAGATATCAGTTCCAGAGCGAAGCAGAGCAGCAATTGAAACTAACGAGAACGTAACCCCAAAGCTCAAACCACTACATCCGTAGAAGAAGCGGGTAGAGAGATAAAAAATATATTTATCGATTCGTTCGTTTGTCTGTCCTCACTGCCAGGAAAGGCATGATAGAGACATCGATACGGCAATCAATATCAGAAATGAAGGCTTGCGGATATTAGACTCAGGAAGTGGGTCTACTGCTCTAGGACGCAATGTGAGACCAAAGGGAGGCAGGCGTAAGTCTACCCTCCCAGAGGCGATTGCGGTTGATTAAAAAAGCCTGCGCTGTAGCCTAGCATCAGCATCGGGCGCTTCACCCACACTGTAGGTGGACACCGCTTGCACCACGGTCAAGGATCCCTGGAATCTTCGCCGCACTGGAGATAGACAGGATCCCTTATCTACCCAGGAGATCGCTATGGAAAACTTGACATCCCTGCCCGAAACCCCTGTTGAAGTACTCCTTCAGCGGTATGCCTCGGGCCAAAGAGACTTCCAGGAGATCAATCTGCATGATGCCTCTTTAGCTGGGATCCAACTGATGGGAGCCGATCTGAGCTATGCCGATTTGAGCGGAGCTAACCTCGCGGGAGCCAATTTGCGGGGCTGTGATCTCAGCTATGCTGACCTGATTGGGAGCAATCTAACGGGAGCAGATTTGCGGGGTTGTCTTCTGTTTGGCACTCGTTTTCAGTCTGCTACTTTTGAAGGGGCTCGATTGGATCAAGCTCATTACGATTCCTACACTCATTTCCCGTTGGGGTTTGATCCCATCTTGCAAAATGCCAAACAAGTCGAATCCCTGCCCTAGATAAATAGGTAGAGATCTTGCTCTTTCACAAGATGAGAGAATACTAATGTAATGGCAGCAATTAGTATTTCCTTATGCCTCAAAAGATAGATCCACTCACCATTGAATAGATAGACATACAGCTTGTTCATTTATTAGTTGTAACGGCTTTCGCGCCCAGTCTTCTTGATAGAGGGCTAAAGGAGAAAAGACGTGTTAGGTATTACCTGAACAGGCTGTAAATAGATAGACATAAATAGATGAACAACATTTGACAAATAGATCGGGATGGCAGTTAGTAGGTATTTAAGGAGGCTAGTTCCCGATGGATGTTCACATTACCTATCAAGACGGCGTCAAGTTCCAAGCTGAAAGTCGGGGGCATCGTATCCTCAGCGATCAACCCCTCGATAATCATGGTCACGATGGGGGCATGACTCCACCGGAATGGTTTCTCGCTTCTCTAGGGGCTTGTGTGGGCTTTTATGCCGTTAAGTATCTGGAGACTCGACACCTGGATCCCAGTGGTTTAGATGTGGTGGTGACTGCCGATAAAGTCAACAATCCTACAAGACTGGACAATATTCGCATTCAAGTTAAAGCCGGGATACCCCTAGAAGAGAAACATAAAAAAGGTCTGGAAAAAGCGGTCGATTCCTGTATTATTCACAATACTCTGAGCCATCATCCCCATTTAATCACTGAAATTTTAATCCCTGAAAGGGAGTTGCCTCCCTCAGTTTAGGATCCTAGTACTCGATGGCAGAAAAGAACTTACGCTTAGAGAGTGTAGTGTAGGTCATGCGAAGCGGCTGTTTGAATCCCTGCGCCTTGTGACCAGGGAGCATGTCAAATCCTGTCCTGCCTCAGCATCGTGAAGCCTTGTATCAAACCCTTCTCTGCCCAGAGCCTGCATGAGGCCTCAGAACCAGAGTGGTAGACTGTGGCTGACCAATCCGAGGGGGTTAGATCCGGCGTGGCATCGCAATTTTTGAACCGATTGGCCAAAACTCAACAGCGCAGCTGGCTGCAACAGACCTACGAACGATTGACCGCGCTAGTTATCGCCACCAACTTTGCCTTGGTTTTGTTTGACCTCAGCTATGTGGCAGCACGAGATTTTTGGCTACAGGGGCAAATTGAGATTCTTGGGGTGAGACAGCTGGTGATGGGATCCCAGCGTCCGATCACCATTGGTGTGCCGATTCTCGCTGCCAACACCGAAAGCTCCTTTGTTACTCGCCTTTACGATCCGATCAAAGGCATTGCACTCCAACCAGAAACTCAACAGTATCTAGACCTGGTTGACCAATTACAAGATGTGGCTCTACAACAGGGGCTAGAGTCAGCAGAAGCTGAGAATCTTTTGGCTCAATTGCGGGCTAACAGTATTCAAATTTTAGATCGGGATCCCTTTCGTGTAGCAGACAAAAGTGGGCGCTTAATCCAGATTCAAAACCGAATGCTGGCTCAAGTCCCCAATAATGCTAATTCTGCCAATGAATCCTTTGAGATCTTCTGGACAGCTGACTATCTATCCCAGGCTTCTTCCTCAGATGGGATCCCTTTTTTCGAGTCTGAAATTCGACCCTTATTTGAGACAAACTACAGTCGACCCATTGGCGAGAATGGTGCCTTTGTTGATTTCTTTGCGGTCTTAGATGGCCCCTTTGTCCTGTTTTTCTTTGGGGAGTTTTTGCTGCGAACCTGGTTCATTAGTCGTCGCTATACTGCTGTGCTATGGAGAGAAGCCCTTCTGTGGCGTTGGTATGACATTTTTTTGTTTTTGCCTGTGCTGCGAATCATGCGCTGTGTGCCCCTACTATTGCGTTTAGACCAGGCAGATATTCTCAAGCTGAAGCGAGTCAAAGCCCAGATCAGCCAGGGATTTGCTGCCGTGGTGGGATCCGATATCTCAGAGATCGTAGTGCTACGGGTGCTGAATCAAGCTCAAAAGGTGGTGCAGCGGGGAGATCTGACCCGACTGATCGCCCAGCCAGGAAAGGCCAGAGCCTACATTGATCTCAATGGGGTCAATGAACTGGAAGCACTTGCCACGCTGTTGGCAAAAACCACCGTTTATAAGGTGTTGCCCCAAATCCGACCTGAGGTGGAAGCCATCATCCGCCACAATTTGGATGGTGCGCTCCAAACTATGCCAGGTTATCGACAATGGTCAGGATTGCCAGGTTTCTCCCACTTGCCAGAGCAGATGAGCGAGCGGCTAGCAGGGGATATCACCCAAGGACTTTATACAGGACTGATGGCAGCCTTTGAAGATCCTGTCAGTCAAGAACTGTTCAATCGACTGGCCAGCCGATTTTTGGGGGCGTTACGCACAGAACTGGGGCAACCTCGACCCCAGCAGGAAATTGAAAGCCTGTTGGTGGACTTACTAGAGGAGATCAAGCTCAATTATGTGGAGCAGCTTTCTGAAGAAGATGTGGAAGAGATTTTAGAACAGACTCGTGTCCTACACCAGCAGGTGGAAAACCGCAGCCACAGGGTTCTCCGTCGCACCAGGGAAAAAGCAACCCCTCGCCCCACCAACTCTCTCCTCCTACCGGGATCCCCAGACTCAGACCAAGTCAAGTGAGCCAGTTCTGATCCCTGTCATTCTATAGATTAGATTTTTATCTTTTCTATCTATGGATTGGTCTCAGCCAAATCAATAATCTGCCCTTCCAAACCCAGCTCCACCAACGCCTGCATCGCCTGCTCTGCACTGCTACGCATCTGATAGGATCCCACCTGAATCACGGTTTGCTCCCCAGAGCGACGAAGAAAGGCATCCGGCACCTGAGACTGCACCTGCTCTAATCTGCCCTCTTGGGCGGGCACCACCACTAAAAACCCTGCTGTCACCCCGCCTGTACCTGCTAAGTCTGCGTTCTCAAGGATATCAACATCAGATGGCGGGATCCCTGAGGTTAATAAAGGCTCACTCCGGCTCAGATCTGCCGGAAATACCCCTGCCTCGAAGCCCATCGCCGCCAATTGCTCCATCTGCTGTTGAGCCAACTCTGCCTGATCAAAGCCCCCTGTCTTGACCACCTGGATCCCATCAAATCGCAATGGAATGGCTCCCGGAAAGCTCTGCTGCAATGTCGGCAACTGTTCCCCGACAGGATCTGCCACCAAAACCCACAGACCCTCTCCACGTAAACCAGGGGCGGAGCTGATCCCCGGAGCCCCTGTGGTGGGCTGCCCAAGCGGGAGTGTGTCCAGATCAGGATTGGGGATGGCCACCGCCGTCAGTCCTTGATTGGTGAGCCAGCGGGATTGCTCCTGGGCCAGTGCTAACTGGCTAAAACTACCGGTTTGCAAAGCGGCCTGCTGCTGATAGATCACATCTCGCGCTGTCGGGAAAAAGCGCCTAACCTGCTCCGTCACCTGACCATCCTGGCTGGGATTGGGCACCAACACCCAATAGGGACGGTTACTGTCAAACTCCGCAGCATTGGCTGAGCTAGTCTCGAGTGGTGGTGGGGTGGGATCCGGGGTTGGGGATCCCGGCACCAGAGCGGGGGTATCTCCGGCTTGAGCAGCGGGATCCTCTGGTGTGGACTGCGGGGGTACTGGCTCTGCCGATGGAGTAGGCGATGGACTAGGAGTTGAAGAGGAGGGAGAAACCGCAACAGGTGTGGGATCTCCAGGTTGCCGTAACACCAACTGCACGGGCAGGCCCAATTGCTCTAGTTCTGCCAGCCGTCGTTCGGCATTGGTGCGCTCCCCAA
The DNA here is from genome assembly GCA_050330615.1 of Cyanophyceae cyanobacterium. Taxonomy (GTDB): domain Bacteria; phylum Cyanobacteriota; class Cyanobacteriia; order Thermostichales; family Thermostichaceae; genus JAAUUM01. The sequence continues at coordinate 1,184 of JBHJNR010000460.1, read as the reverse complement.
AGGATCCGGCCAAGATAAAAACGCCCTCTTCCCCTTCCACCAATATCGCATCGGGCACTTGGGTCTGAACTCGCTCCAGATCCTCAGAGCGCACATAGATTTGGTAAAACGGGATCCCTTGCGTCCATCCAGCCGATCCTGGCAGCATCAGGCTCAGTAGCAGGATGCCCCCCCATAGCCGCCGCCACTGTGAAGCCGACGGAGTGGCTCCTAACAAAAACCGAAAGTTAACGAACTGACGTTGATGGTTGTTCACCGCGATCACCTTTTTGACACACCTACTCGTACGATTGAGCGCAATCATCTCTGGACTGAGATCTGCCTTGAGATTGGGGCCTTGAGATTGGGGCACTGAGGCTGGGGCTATCATCCCCCTGAGGGTATCCCACTGTGGGCAAAATCCCTATGGAGTCAGACTTATCTTCAGCTAGAGATCCCCATCTTGGGATCCAAATCCGCAGATGCGGGGGTTAAAATACCCCATAGGTTTGCATCGATCTGATACCTTACTTTCGGTCATTGCCTCCTTTCATTGGCTTCCCGTTTCCTACGATTGCTTCATCACCCAAAGGCTCAGCATGTACACCATCGCCGAATTTGACCGCCTGATCCAGTTTCTCCCCATTGAGATTCGCCCAGAGGTGCAGATCGAGATTGGGACACCTGATCAATCTCGCGTGGTGCAAGCCTTGTGGCGGTTCCCTTGGCAAAAATACTCCCGTTTTGCCATCGATATGAATCGGTGGCAGCGACTAACCGCTGACCAACAAAAGCTCTTTTTTATGCGGGAAGCGGTGATGGCCACAGAATTGGCCCTGGGAGATAACTGGTCGGCCTTGCTGCTCTATCCCGCCTTGATTGGAGCGGGCACGATGGGGGTAATCGTGGAGCTGCAAATGGGTGACAATCTGGGCATTGGCTTGGCCACAGGCTTGGCGGCGACAGCGGTGTTCTTGCTGCGCAAAGCCGAAAAAGGTCAAAAACCCCAGATTGCTGCTGATGAGTTTGCCGTTCGCTATGCCGCCCAAAATGGCTACCGCCCCGAACAAGCGGCCTCCACACTCCTGAGTGCCATCCAGCAAATTGCAGTGCTGGAAGACCGGGTCTCGGAAAAAGAAGACTATGACACCACCATGCGTCGCCGCAACCTAGAATTTTTGGCTCAGCGCGGACTGGGAACAGGA
>JBHJNR010000459.1:0-5264 GCA_050330615.1 Cyanophyceae cyanobacterium | reverse complement strand
TCGTGTTTTGGAGATCCCCTATGCCGAAGCCGACAAAATGGCCAAGATGATCCCAGTATCACGGGGCAAACCGGCCAAGCTCAAGGAGATGATCGGGGAGAAAACCCCTGCCCCCGAGTTCAAAGAAAAATATGAGAAGGATCCCGTCACCCGCCGGTGGATCGATTTGGCCTTGCGACTGGAGGGCACCAACAAAACCTTTGGGGTTCATGCGGCGGGGGTGGTGATCTCCAAGCAACCACTCGATGAGATCGTTCCCCTGCAACGGAACAATGATGGCCAGACCATCACCCAATACTCGATGGAGGATGTGGAATCTTTGGGGCTGCTCAAGATGGACTTTTTGGGCCTCCGCAACCTGACCATGATCCAACGGGCCACCGATCTGATTGCCGCCAACCGAGGGATCCATTTGGATCTAGATCACTTGCCGTTGGATGATCCCAAAACCTATCAAATCTTGGCCAGAGGGGAACTAGAAGGGATTTTTCAGCTGGAATCATCGGGCATGAAACAGGTGGTGCGGGATCTGAAGCCCTCTAATTTGGAGGATATCTCTTCAGTCTTAGCTCTCTATCGACCGGGGCCGCTGGATACCGGCATGATTCCTGATTTTATCGACCGCAAACATGGCCGCAAACAAGTGACCTACGTCCACGAGATCCTCCAGCCCATCCTCAAGGACACCTATGGAGCCATCCTCTATCAAGAGCAGATCATGCGGATCGCTCAAGATATGGCGGGCTATAGCCTTGGCCAAGCCGACCTGCTGCGCCGGGCAATGGGCAAGAAAAAAGCTTCCGAGATGGAGAAGCATCGGGAGGTCTTTCTCAGCGGATCCCAGCAGCACGGGGTCAGTCACGCCGTAGCCGACGCCCTGTTTGATCAGATGGTGGCCTTCGCAGAATATTGTCTGGCTGGAGAAACCCCTGTTCTGACCCTGGAATATGGCCCGCTGCCCATTGCCACCATCGTCCAAGAGCGGATCCCTTGCACTGTTTTTAGTATCGATGAGCAGGGCTTTATCTACACCCAACCCATTGCTCAATGGCATGATCGGGGATCCCAGACCTTATGCGAATACACTCTCGCAGATGGTACTATTCTCCGCGCCACACCCGATCACAAAATGATGATCTCCACTGGCGAAATGGTGGCCATCGATCAGATCTTTGAGCAGGGTTTAGACCTTAAGCGAGTCATGGTAAAGCCAGAAGTGACGGGGAAGCCAGATCAGATCTCAGATCAAAGTTCACCCGCAGCAGAGAAGAATCATCATCTAATAGGGTCTGTCCGCTAAATCGCTGTAAGACCCGCAGCAATCCCTCCAACTTGATCGGTTTCCCCGGTTGATGGTTTCTGGTGACCTTTTCTAGAGTGGTGGCCAGAGCATCAATGCCCCACAACTCCCCTTCCGGGCTAGGTACCTCATAACACCCATCGCTAAAGACATACAGATCAGCAGCTTCTGACAACTGATATGTGTCCCAATTAAAACTCACATCAGGCATAATACCAATCGGCACATTGGGGGTTTTCAGACGCACAATAGACGGTGATCCCGTGCAGGAGATTAAGAGGGCAGGGGGATGTCCACCGCTGCTGTAGGTCAAGGTACGGCTGGGAGCATGATAAATGCCATACCAAATGGTGAAATACATATCATTTTGATAGGCCATTTGGAAGTTATTGTTGAGCGCTGCCAACACCTGCTCAGGCTTACGGGGATCCACGCCTTGTAATGATTGAGAACGTAACATATTCATCAGAGAGACCGATAACAGAGCCGCTCCTACCCCATGTCCCGAAACATCCAACAAATAGATGGCCAAATGGTCTTGATCCAGCCAAAAATAATCGAAGCTATCTCCGCCTAGTTCTTGAGAGGGGGCAAAGAGCCAATCCACGATGATTTGGTCTTGGCGATCAGGGGTAATGACATACTTTTGGGGGACGGGTAGTATCGACTTAACATAATCGGCAGCACGGGCCAATTCTGCTTGCAGGATCCGGGCTTGTTGAACTAGGTCTTCGCTCAATTGATGCAGGCGCAATCCGGCTCTAACCCGTGCCTGCAATTCATTGGGATCGATCGGTTTGGATAAAAATTCATCGGATCCAGCATCCAGTCCCTCGACCCGATCCTCCACTTCCGTCCGAGCAGTCAGCAGAATAAAAAAGGTGGTGGAAAATTGTGGCTCAGACTTGATAATCCGACAAACTTGCAACCCATCCATGCCGGGCATCCCCCAGTCACAGATGATCAGGGCAGGTTTGAGTTGCCGAGCCAGCACCAGTCCCTCTTCGCCATTACCGCAGGTACGAATCACATAACCTTGCCGCTCCAGGTTACGCTTCAGCACCAAGCAAGTGGTGGGATCATCATCAATAATCAAGATCTCAGGCATGAATCAGGGGAGAAGGGGCTATGGCAGGCCATGAATCCAACCCATGACAGCGTTGTCCTCCCAGGCTGGATCACCTGGAGATGGGGTATGTCATGAGATCGCTAGGGATATCAGAAAATCAGGACTTGAGATCACACTCTATTCTGAATCAAATAGAGTCCCAAATCCTGATTAGGGGTGGATTTCTAACCGTGAGCGATTAAGACGGGATCCCTAACAAGTCCTCGATCTTGGGCATCTGATCCAGCGGAATTACCCGACCTTCATCTTCAAAATCAGCCATCTCATGGAAGTTGAGATAGCGATAGAGTTCTCCGGCAAAGGGTTCCAGCTTATTGGCCACGATGTCCATGTATTCGGCAGGAGTCGGGATCCGTCCCAACAACGCACAGGCGGCAGACAGTTCGGCAGATCCGAGATAGACCCGCGCCCCCTTGCCCATGCGGTTATTGAAGTTGCGGGTGGATGTAGACATCACCGTTGCCCCATCCTCCACACGGGCTTGGTTGCCCATACAGAGGCTACATCCCGGCATTTCCGTCCTCGCCCCCACCGCCGCAAAGGTGCCATATACCCCTTCTGAGCGGAGTTGAGATTCATCCATCCGGGTTGGAGGGCAGATCCAGAACTGGTTGACCTGGGAGCGCCCTTGACCTTCCAATACCTTGGCTGCCGCCCGATAGTGACCGATGTTGGTCATACAGGATCCAATGAAGATCTCATCCACCTGGAGCGGCGTATCCGGGTTGCCAGCGGCATTCTGGGCATAGACCTCGCTCAGAGTCATGGCCTTGTCCGGATCATTGGGGGCACAGACAATTGGCTCAGTGATGGTATTTAAGTCAATCTCCAGTACCTCGGCATACTCGGCATCCGCATCCGCCTCCATCAGGCTAGGATTGGCCAGCCATTCCTCCATCTTGGCGATCCGGCGCAACAGGGTGCGGGAATCCTGATAGCCGCGCGCGATCATATTTTTGAGCAGGGCAACATTGGAGCGGAGGAATTCAGCAATAGTCTCTACCCCCAATTTGATCGTGCATCCAGCACAGTTGCGTTCGGCAGAGGCATCCGTCAGCTCAAAAGCCTGCTCTACTTTCAGATCGGGTAAGCCCTCAATCTCCATGATCCGGCCTGCAAAAACGTTCTTTTTGCCCTGTTTCTCCACCGTCAGCAAGCCCTTTTGGATCGCCACATACGGAATGGCATGGACGACATCTCGCAGGGTGATCCCTGGCTGCAACTCCCCTTTGAACCTGACCAGCACCGACTCGGGCATATCCAAAGGCATGACCCCCAAGGCGGCGGCAAAAGCCACTAACCCCGACCCGGCAGGAAAAGAGATGCCCAAGGGAAAGCGGGTATGAGAGTCGCCACCCGTACCGACCGTATCCGGCAACAGCATCCGGTTGAGCCAAGAGTGGATCACCCCATCGCCAGGCCGCAGAGCCACCCCAGCACGAGAGGCAAAGAAGTCGGGCAATTCTTTGTGGGTCTTGATATCAACGGGCTTAGGATAGGCGGATGTGTGGCAGAAACTTTGCATCACCAAATCGGCATTGAAGCCCAGACAGGCCAGCTCCTTGAGCTCGTCGCGGGTCATGGGGCCGGTGGTGTCCTGGGATCCCACGGTGGTCATGAGGGGTTCGCAGCTCATGCCGGGACGGACTCCTGCCAATCCACAGGCTTTGCCCACCATCTTTTGGGCCAGCGTGAAGCCTTTGCCCGTATCCACAGGTGGCGTGGGTCGGATAAACACCGGAGAGGGATCCAAGCCCAAGGCCAGCCGAGTTTTGTCGGTCAGTGCCCGCCCGATCAACAAGGGGATCCGACCGCCAGCCCGGACTTCATCAGTGATGGTTTCGGGTTTCAGCCCAAAGGTGGACAGCACTTGGCCGGACTCAGATTTGATCACCCCTTCATAGGGATAGACCGTGATCACCATGCCGGTTTCCAGCTGAGAGACATCGCACTGGATCGGTAATGCGCCCGCATCTTCAGCGGTATTAAAGAAGATGGGTGCGATGGTTCCCCCTAAGATCACCCCCCCAGCTCGCTTGTTAGGCACATGGGGAATATCATGGCCGATATGCCAAAGCACCGAGTTGATGGCGGACTTGCGGGAGGATCCGGTACCCACCACATCCCCCACAAAGGCAACAGGATGACCTTTTTGTTTCAGCTCCGCAATGGTGTCCAGGGATCCTGGCTGACGAGATTCCAACATGGCCAACGCATGAAGAGGAATATCGGGTCTTGTGGTGGCCAGGCTGGCCGGTGATAGGTCATCGGTGTTGATCTCGCCGGAGACTTTGAAGACTGTCACGGTGAGGGAAGCAGCCAAGGGATCCTTGCGGGTAAACCATTCCGCATTGGCCCAAGAGTCGATCACCTGTTGGGCATAGGCATTGCCCGCTTGGCTCAGCTCCAGCACATCATGAAAGACATCAAAGATCAGTAGCGTCTGACTCAGGGCTTGAACAGATGCTGCGGCAATCTCAGCACGGGGATCCTTGAGCAAGTCCACCAACACCTGCACGTTGTACCCCCCCAACATGGTGCCCAGCAGTTGGACTGCTCGCAGAGGCGTCAACAGGGGCGAGGTGATCTCATCTTTAGCCACCGAGGCCAAGAAGCCCGCCTTGACATAGGCCGCTTCATCCACCCCCGGCGGGATCCGGTCAATCAACAGATGGAGCAAAAAGTCTTCTTCTCCAGATGGTGGCGCTTGGAGCAGATCGCACAACTGACTAGTCTGGGCTGCATCTAGGGGTAAAGCCGGGATCCCTTGGCTCTCGCGAATGGCAGCCTGTTGACGGTATTGAGCCAGCATGGGGATCCCTCCTGTGGGGTGAC
>JBHJNR010000458.1:0-4413 GCA_050330615.1 Cyanophyceae cyanobacterium | reverse complement strand
GCTCCTGTCGCAGGGATCCCTGATCCTCAGCCTGGGATCCCGTGGCTTGTGAGCCTAAGTCGTCCTCTGGCTGGGCTGGATCAACACTTGGGATCCCTCAGCTCGGTGGAGCGCATCACCTTCTATTGGCTAGGAGCTGGCTGGTTGGCGGTGTTGATGATGACGGATCTGTTGGGCTGGATCTATCCCTGGGTCACCCCCTTGCAACGGATCCAGTTTTCCTGGCGGTGGATGGCGATCACGGCGGTGCTGGTGCCATTGCTAGTGGGATCCCTGCTGCATCAGGCCCAAACTTGGGCTCATGCCCCGCAATCCAGTCGCCTGCGCTACGGGGGGGCAGCTCTAGGGATCCTGGCCTTTGGCTTGGGGGGCTTTGGCCTCTGGCAGGGGGCTAACGTGCTTCAACAGGCGGTTTATCAGCCCGCCACCATTCAGCAATTCACCCAATTGGCCGACCAGAAAGTCTTTCCTGACGAGCCGCAACTGCGACCCGGTAGCCCCTTTCTCTACTGGCACTGGATCATGCCGGATGGTCTCGCCCTGGTGGATGTGCCGGAATATCGGGCACGCCGGGTGACGTTTCCCATGCCGCCGGTGGGGGTGGATCCCTTGCTGCGCTGGGAAGATGGCCGCGAGACGGATCTAGAGATCACCCACTGGCAGTTTGGTCGCCGCCAGTTTAGAGCCAGCAACCCGACTTCTTTGCCCCAAGCGGTGCTGCTCAGGATGCTGTATTATCCCGGCTGGCGAGTGCGGCTGGATGGCCGTTGGATCCCGACTGAACGCACCGACTTAGGCCAGGTACAAGTCACCATTCCACCCGGAGAGCATCAGGCCAGCGTCATCTATCTGGGCACCCTGATGGATTGGATCGGGCGATTGGGCACCACAATCACCCTTTTGGTTACGGTTGCGATACTGCGCTGGAAGCGAACGGTCTAGACTAAACACAAATCATCGATCACCCAGCTCCCTGTGGGATCCCGGCTTAATCCGGCCCGCTGGAGCTGCATTCCACCTATTCGCGCACCTCAACTGCCATGAACTTTCATCTTTACGAACAAACCCTGTCCCAATGGTCTGGCGACTGTCTGATCGCCTGCTGCTTTGCGGACGGTTCCACCGCAGCGCTACCCTCAGCCCTAGAGCCGTTGGATCAGGCCTGGGGTGGGGTAATGGCAGAGCTGATCCAAGAGCAATCATTTGCTGCCAAGCTCGGCTCGACTGTCTCCACCCGTGTGGGATCCGACATCAAAAAAATGGTGCTGACGGGACTGGGGGAGGCCAAGAGCTTTAGCCCCGATAGCCTGCGGCAAGCGGTGGCTGTGGGCCTGCGACAAGCCCATGCCCTCAAAGCCAAGCAGGTGGCTATTCTGTTGCCCGCCACCGAGATCGATCTAGCTGTCGTGATCCAGGCGGCAACCGAGGGATCCCTGTTGGTGGCCCACCAGGACACCCGGTTCAAATCTCAGGCTAAATCCAATGGTGCTTCAGCCAATGGATCCCAGGTTAATGGCGGATTCTCGGTAGAGTCGATCACCCTAATTTCTGCCACTGGCGTATCCTTGGCGGGCTATGCGGACAGCGTTACCCGATCTAAGCAGGTGGCGGCTGGGGTGCTGTTGGCCCGCGAGCTGGTCTCTGCCCCCGCCAACGTGGTCACCCCGATCACCTTGGCCGATACCGCCCGTCAGCTGGCCAAAGACCTAGGACTAGAAGCTGAGGTTCTGGGCTATGAAGACTGTATGGCCTTGGGCATGGGAGCGTTCTTGGGGGTGGCACAGGCCTCTGATTTACCGCCCCAATTCATTCACCTCACCTATCGTCCTGCCGGGGGATCCCCGACCGCCAAAGTGGCCTTGGTGGGCAAAGGGCTGACCTTCGACTCGGGTGGTCTCAATATCAAGACTGATGCCCGCAGTATCGCCATGATGAAGACCGATATGGGGGGATCCGCTGCGGTGTTGGGCACGGCTCAGGTGATTGGAGCCATGAAGCCCAATGTAGAGGTTCACTTCATTGTCGCCGCCACCGAAAACATGATCAGCGGCAAAGCCATGCACCCCGGCGATATCCTGACCGCATCCAACCACAAGACCATCGAGATCAACAACACCGATGCTGAAGGTCGGCTGACCCTGGCGGATGCGCTGGTCTTTGCCGAAAAACTAGAGGTGGATGCCATTCTGGATCTGGCCACCTTGACTGGAGCCTGTGTGGTGGCGCTAGGGGAAGATATTGCCGGACTGTTTACCCCCGATGCCGATCTGGCCGCTAGCATCCTGGCTGCTGCCAAAACCACGGGCGAGAAGATCTGGCAGATGCCGATGGAAGAGAGCTACTTTGAGGGACTCAATTCTGTGGTGGCGGACATGAAGAATACCGGCCCCCGCTGGGGTGGAGCAATCACCGCATCGCTATTCCTCAAGCAGTTTGTGGAAAAGACCCCTTGGGCGCATCTGGATGTGGCTGGCCCCGTCTGGTCGGACAAGGAGTTTGGTTACACCAACAAAGGGGGCACGGGCTACGGGGTACGAACCCTGGTGGAATGGGTGCTCTCCTACACCAAGTCCTAGCCTGAGTTAAGGGATCCCAATCACGCTACCGACCGGAAGTAGCCGGGGTAGAACGGGGGGCAGGGGTCGGCTCATCCACCAAAGCCTCTGCCCCTCGGTCAAAGATCTCGATATTCCACTGCCCCAAGCCGTTGCTCTCAAAGGCGATCAGGCGACCATCGCCGCTGATGGTGGGGTTGCGGACATCCCCAGGGATCCGGTTGCTGATGTTGCGTACCCGGGCGCTGCGGCGGTCATAGAGAAAGACATCTGATTTGCCCAGGGCGTTGGAGACATAGACGATGTAGCGGCCATCGTTACTAATATCTGGCATCGTGGCTGCCACCTCGTTGGCATTCAGTCCGGGCAAATCCACCAGCCGATTGTTCTCCACATCGTAGAGATAGATGGCCTGGGATCCCTGACGTGCAGATGAAAAGACGATATAGCGCCCATTCCCGCTAAAAGACGGCTCCTGATCTGGGAAAACGCTATTCAGCCCTGCATTGGACAAGCTGGGACGAGGGGTCTGAAACCCGTTTGGGGTACAACTTCCCAAGACCACTGCCGACAACGCCAACACAGGAACCGCCAAGCCCCAGTTGTTGGCCCAGCTGACAGGGATAGGCAAACGATCATTTTGTTTGAATTTCAGCATGATTACCAATCCTTTTTGCCCAAATCTTTTCTGCACTGAAAACTCAATGCATCGTGTTATAAGTCTGTCCCAAAAAAGAGGGAACAGCCACTTGCCCCCATCAACTCGTACCCGTCAATCAATGCCAGCTCTAGACGAGATCGTAGAGAACTCTGTGGCTGAAGGAATGTCCAAAACAGATCCAATCTGATAGCTTGAACAAGCTGTTCTTGAGATTTGCCTCGGTAAACCTCATGGCTTCCGCTTGGCCTTTAGACTGGAAGGATGGGGGTCTGCCCCCCTTTGATCCGAGAATCATGCCCCCAGATCTTTTTTTGACTTCCCTCGCACACCGTTTCTAGACTGACCTTCTCTCGGGATCCCTATGCGTTTCATTAGTTCGACAGCTTTGGTGGCCCTGCTCTGTAGTCTGGCAATTTCGGGGCTGGTGGGCTGGGCGTTGTTTTGGCGAATTGAAGAGCTGGTGGTGGAGCAACCGACCACAACACCACCGCCCGTGATCAGCCGTACGGTGGACTTGGTGGGTCGTCAGCAGGGTCGGGATCGGTGGCGACTGATCTCGCCAGAAGTGCTGGTAGAAGACGGCCAGCAGGTCTTTGATAAGGGAGCCCACGGCTTCTTTTATGGCACCCCAGAGCAGCGGACTGAGGGAGAACAGGATCCCTTCTTTTCCAACCAAGACGAGATGGCATGGCAAGCCGGACTGGCTCGCTATAACGTCACCAATGACCAATTGATCCTGCAAAACAATGTCGAGGTGCGGGACACCGACGGCAGTCAGCTCTTTACCAATACACTGCGGGTCACCCCTGAGGAGGCCATCGAAGTAGAGGCCCCTTTTACCCTGACGGGATCTGAGGTGATCTTGTCCGGCGAGAGCGGATCCTTCAATTTTCAGTTCGCCCTCATGAGCGCGGTGCAGGGCAAGCTATTGGTCTTGCCGGAGGATAAGCCCGCCCCCCTAGACATGGGCTTGGAGTTCATGGCCACGGCTGAGGCGGATCCCGATACCACCGTGATCACCGCTGCTCAACTGAGCTACGACCGCAATGCCCAGCTGGCTCGTGGCGAGGGGAATCTGGTGATTCGGGAGCGGGGGGTGCGGATCCAAGCCCCGGAGGGGACGTACAATCGCCGCGATGCCCAGAGCAGCCTGCGGGGGGGCGTCATGATTCAGGAGACCAACACTGGTGGGCCACG
>JBHJNR010000457.1:0-10699 GCA_050330615.1 Cyanophyceae cyanobacterium | reverse complement strand
ACCCCACCGGAGGACTGCATGATCAAGGGCACCGGGATCCCAATCTCGGTACAGGCTTGGGCCAGCTTGTGCAAATAGGCCGCCAAAGTAGGGGTGAGATAGGCATCAATAGACGTGGTGCTGAGCCGTTCATACTCCCGCATTTCGGGAGCCACTTGGCTAGAGAGAGAAACGGGCAGATCAGGGAATCGCTGCCGCAACGCTTGTCCCACCGCTTGCTCATGGTCTGGATACAAAAAGGCAAACAGAAAGCCCACCGCGACTGAGCGGATGCCGGAGTCTAGCCACGTCCCCACCCGCTCCAACAGCCGTTCCACCTCAGCCGCCGTCAAAGGCTTCATCACCCCTGCCGGCCCACAGCGTTCTTCCACTTCCTCCACCGCCATCACCACCGGCTCGGGTCTCGATTGGCTCAGATCATAGAGATGAGGCCGATGCTGTCGAGCCAGCCAGAGCAGATCCCGAAATCCTGCCGTTGTCAGTAAGAGCGTGGGCACCCCTTTGCGCTCCAGTAGGGCATTGGTGGCCACCGTCATGCCGTGGCAAAACCGGGTCACGGTGATGCTTTCCTCCCCCATCCCAGGGATCCCGGCTTGAGCCAAGGCCGCCAGTACCCCCTGCTCCGGCGACAGGGTAGACAAGACTTTGGCCGTGCGAATCCGCCCGTTTTGAAGCAGCACCAAATCGGTAAAGGTGCCCCCCACATCCACCCCGACACAACAGGGATCTTCAGGTTGTATTTGCATCATGAAGGCAATGGCAATAGGAATGGAGAGCGACCCGTCTAGTCTGCCAACGTATTTTCCAACTGGTCAATCAGGGTTTCGGTGTAGTCGAGGGCAGCGGCGATGGTACCGGGATCTGTCAGGTCAATTCCTACCGCTTTCAGCGCGATCTCAGGCGGTTGGGATCCCCCTTGATCGAGCAGGCTGAGGTAGGGGGCGACAAAATCCTTGCCCTCTTGCAGATAACGCTGATAGCAGGCGATAGAAACCACAAAGCTGAGACTGTAGTTGTAGCAGTAGAAGGGCTTGAAGAAAATATGCCCGATCCGAGCCCAGTCAAACTGATGCTCTGGTAACAGTTCCACCGCATCCCCGCATAAGTCCTGATAGACCTTGAGCCATTCCTCGTTAATAAACTCGTGGTCAAAACTGCCCTGGCGGGCTTGCTGATGCAATACCATCTCCAGCCGACTGATGGTGCTCTGACGAAAGAGGAGATTGAGCTGATCTTCCAATTGCTGGGTCAGCAAATTACGGGCCACATTGGGATCCCGGTTTTCCTTCAGTAAATAATCCAGCAATAGCAGCTCATTAAAGGTGGAGGCGATCTCCGCCAAGACCATCGGCGGATCACTGTTGACATAGCTCTGATGGGCGCGAATCCGCTCGTAGTGCAGACCATGCCCCATCTCATGGGCCAGTGTAAACAGGGCATTGGCGGTATCGGTATAGGAAAGCAACAGATAACTGTGCAATCCCGGCACATAGGCACAAAAGGCTCCCCCCCGCTTTCCAGGCCGGATGCGGGCGTCGATCCAGTTTTGCTCAAAGAAGGGTCGGGCTAAGTCGGCATACTCGGGGCTAAAGGCTTGCAGGGCCTGCATCAAGGTCTGGATCCCTTCGTCGTAGGGAATACGGGGCTGGGATCCCTGCCAGGGCGCATAGAGGTCGCAGATGCGCACCGAGCGGCCCATTGTCCGCCCCTTGAGACGGTAGTAGCGTTGAAACAGGTCAAACCGGTCGCGAGTGCCCTCCATGAGGGCCTCAAACACTGGCATCGAGACTTCATCGACGGTCAGTTGTTTGTGCAGGGTGGAGTCGTAGCCGCGCCGCTGCGAATCCAGGCGATGATCCTGCACCACCGTATTGAGGATATAGCCGTAGAGGGGGTTATGGGTCTCCAGCACATGGCGAACCGACTGATAGGCGGCCAGACGCACCTTGGGTTTGGGGTGATAGAGCAGAGCATTGAGTTCTGACTCCGTTTGCGCCTGGGATCCCTCTGGTAGGGTGACGGCAGAGTAGCTCTGGAGGCCCAAGTGCAGGGAGCGCAATTTGACAAAGGCTTCCCGCCCTGTCAACGCCGCTTGGGTCAGCACCTGTTCCACTGCTTCCGGCAGTTGATGCTGTCGCTGCTGGGCTAGCTTTTGCAAGAAATACCGATAGGGCTCCAGCTCAGGAGCCTGTTGCAGGTCAGCAAATGGGACATCCTCCAACCCCTGAAGTTCGAGGCGAAAGAACACCAACGCCTGCTCGATATCCGCTAGAGCCTCCTGGGCCTGATCGTCATAGCGCTTGGCCTCCCGGTCATGGGTATCGGCCGCAAACTTTAGGCTAGGAAAGGCCGTCACCCGTTGGATCCGCTCGTAGATGCCTTCTAACTCCCCGATAGCGGCGGCAATCTCGGCGGCAGAGAGCAGGGGCAACTGCCCCCGATAACGCTGGCGAAACGCTAGAGCCTGCTCTTGGGCAGCACTCAAGTCCTGGCTAAACTTGGGATCCCGGAAGTGGGAGTAGAGGTCGGACAAATCCCAGTCGAGAGGGCGATTAGCGGTTTGAGGCGAAGCCACCGCAGTTGTCCTCCAAAAACATCATGGCTAGTCCTAGGGGTAAAGCAGGCAACAAGAGCGTCACGATCACAAAAAAGGATTCCATACATCCTAGATTATCAATTGCGACGAAGAAAGGATCCTCTGTCCGTTTCACCTAGGCAGGCAACCTGAAGCAGAGAAGTCGTCGTAGAAGGCTCAACGATCAACCACCTCCAGATCAAAGGTGAGGATATTGGCCGCTAGGATGCTCAAGGCTCCCGCCTCAATACTCTCCACCACACTGATATTGAGATCTTGAGCCGAGATTAGCTCGCGGCTGCGGCGCAGGGTCTCCTGTCGCTGGGGATCCACCACCTCCACTTGGCGCTGGTCATCTAGGCTGAGGCGATAGTAGTTGGGGAAGCTGCCTCGGGTGCCATCCAGGGCTAGATTAGTCTCTTCCGGGGCCACGTTGGTATCGGCCCTAATTGTCAATAAGCTCACCTGCACATCCCCATTCACCGGGTCAAGATCCTCCAGCTCGCTCAGATCAATCTCTAGATTAATGGTGTCCCGGTCACGGGTGGTATTGCTGATCCGGACATCGTTAAAGCCCCGGACAAAATCAGCTTCGGGCTCCCCCGGACGCCGGAGGGTGGCCTGAAATAGATCATCTTCGTTGATGGGCTTGACAGTGATCAGATAGTCCCAATCCCTCACATAGGGCACATCATCTGTTCCTAGGGTGACATTGGGATCCGTCAGATTGATTTGCGGGCCACTCCGTCCACCGGCACTAAGGGCCACCACGTACCAATAATTGGGGTTAATCGGCAAGCCCATGGTCATGGTGACATCCAAAAAGGGTCGAGCCCAAGCGGCCATGCCCTCACCCCCCGCCAGTGCTGCCGATAGCAGCAGGGATCCCACCAAGCTTCTCTGTAGCACCGATGGAAGCCAAGACTGTTCCGGATTAAGGGATTTCCAAAGTTGAGCAATCATCGTGACCCTTTCCACAGCTGGACAAGATAGTTTGGGCTAAAACAAACAAAGTGCTAGGGCAACAACCCACCCGATCCAAAGGATGTGGTGGGGGCATTGAGGATAAAATCGCCTCGCTCCTGGGTTAAGCCAACCGGACGACTGGGGAACGCCACTAGGATCCCTTCCAGCAGTAACAACTCAGCCTGAGGATCGTAGGCAAACCGCAGCTCAAAATCCCGCAGATCTCGCCGCACTTCCAGCCGTCGGATCCCTTCCTCGTCGAGGCCAAACCGCACCCGCCAGTGATTCTGCCACTGGGTGCCGATGGTGAAATCCAGATCTAGACCATAGGTGGGTAGATCGCCGGTCTCTGGATCGTAGATGGCCTGGAGACTGTAGGCAAATCCAGGCTCATAGCTGCTCAACCCCGCCCGAAGATTGCGGTCAAAGGTGGTGGTGGTGCGTCCGGTATAGCTGAGCCGGACGGGCCTGAATTCCCCCTCATTTGGGTCATAGCCAGTCTGCAAACGCACATCAAATAAGCTGGGGCTGGTATTCCAGGTGAAGCTGGCATTCACCAGATCCCAACGGTCGGTGGTGTAGTCAAACCCAGTGGAGGTATCAAATCGGAATAGGTTGCGGACATCGGCTTCCAGCTCTTCTGTCGTCCGCTCCGCCAGCTCGACCCGGTCTTCGGGGGTATCATCCGCAAAAACCAGGGGGATCGGGCTTTCTCCTGGCAAATCATCCTCAAAGGCAATGAAGCCCGGTGGCACATTGGGCAGATTGGCCCGAGGGGTGAAGGCGCTGAAGTTGGCGTTGAAACGATGGGTCTCCCGCGAGGTGGAGGAGACGCTCTGGAAAGGGACGCTATTGTTACCCTGAAAGACCCGCTGGAAGCGCACATCCAGACTGCTCCAGTCATTGGGTTCTACCGTCAGACGGGGATTGAAAGAAACTGTGGATTCTTGGTTTTCGGGGGTGGAGTAGACGGCCTGATAATAGTCAATGGAGCCAGGATTAAGGGTGAGCCAATCCATCGGTTGATACTGGTTAAATCGGAGGCTAGAACGGGCTTCATACTTATTGAAGTAGTTCAGTCCTCCCTCTTCAAAATTGGGTTGCTGGTTTTGGGTGGCGCTCAGGTTAGTGTTGAAGGAGATGCCTCGACCCAGCTGCAGCGCATTCGGGGTGAAGTTGAACTCAAAATTGCGCCGAGATTCGTTGTCTCCACTAGAACTACTGTAGGCGCGATAATTGATCTGATAGCTGCCCAGCCAACCGGGGGGACGGGCCTGAGTGCCGAGGGTCAGGCGAGCATCCGCAAAATCCTGTGCCCCTTCCACATTTAGTCGCTGGTTATAGTCGATGCGAAGATCAGAGGTGAGCCACCGAGCGTCCCCATATTGCTGGCGGTGATTGAGGGTCACAGGCAGGGTGTAGGTGCCCCGCTCCGGCGATCCCGTCCGGCTGATATTGAGGGTAGTGGTGGACAGATCCGCCTGATAGGTGGTGTTGAGACGGAAGTCGGCATTATCGTTGCGACCGCCAGTGGGGCGATAGGTGTTATCAAAGTTGAGCTGGACTTGCCCCCGCAATTGACCAGGATGGCCCAGAATTGTGGCGGCATAAAAGTCGAAGAAGTGATCGACCCGGAAGCGGTTGGAGAGGCGGTCTTCATCTGCTTCGGTGACGATGTAAAACTGGGCCCGCCCATAGTTAGTGCTGTCAGGGATCGGCAGGATGTAATCATGGACAACCCCCAGACCCAAGCCCTTATTCTGGATCGCGTCGATGCGCAGCCCGCCAAAGTTGTACTGATCCATGTGATAGGCCCAGCTGGACTTGACGAAGACCCCTTCTTCCTCACTTTGGCCTGGTAAGACCCATTGATGATCTCGCAGGCTATAGACGAATAGCGGGAAATAGCCCACCTGGGTGCCGCCGCTGATATCGCCAACGGGATCCTGCTCACCTCCAGCAAACACACGGGCATCGTAAATCAGCACCCGATCATCCGGGAAGATCTCCACCCGATCCCCTTGAACATAATGGGTGATGGGTTCTTCGGGGGAGGTGGTGACGGTGGCCTTTTCAAAGAAGATGCGATCTCCTAGGAGGGCGGTGGTCTCCTCACTGCGGACATACATAAAGGTGCCCGGTTGCTCTGCTGGGACGATGACCAGCGAGCTTTCAAACTGAGCTGTCCGGCTGGGCAAATCAAAATCGAGATTCTGCCCCTGAATCTGGCGGGCCTGCTGCCGCCCGGATCCCACTGGCTGGTTGAGGACAAAGGGCCCATCGCTGCGGAGCCGCCGTTCTCGTTGGTAAAACAGCAGCCGATCTCCGCTGATGGTGGTTCCATCCGCTAACTGGATGCGGGCGTTACCCTCGGCAATCCCCACTTGCCCCTCAGCGTCATAGCTGAGCACATCCCCTTCCACATTGAGCTGGCTGGGATCCAAGGGTCGTTGTAGTTGGGTGCTGACCTCTAATGCCTGACGAATTTGGGATCCCCTCGGTGTCTGGGGATCAGTGGCGGTCTCTGCTTCAGCAGTAGCTTGAGCCGAACCGGAGGGCGTGAGTAGCGGAAACAGCTCTAACAACTGCGGATTATACGGGGATCCCTGGCTACCAGCAGCAGTGGTAGGCTCTAACCCCTCCCGAATAAATTCAAAGTCCGCCAGATCGGAGGGAAAATCCCCTGCCCGCACATCTAGGGGCGAATTGGGCAAGGGATCCAATAGCGGGTTAATCAGGTCAACGGTGAGGGGAAACAGCCGCAAAAGGTCAGGGCTGTAGGGGCTAGTCACAGGCTGAAGGGAAGGTAGGGGTAGAGTGCCCTCTGCCTGGGCTACGAAGGTGGGTAAAGGCTGATTGGGATCCAGCTGATCAAGACCTAAGAGGATCGCCACCCATTCCTGTAACGCATCCGACTCAGGCACAGATCCCAGCCTCACCGGGGATCCCTGAGGCGATAACAGAGCTGCTGCGGTGGTGGTGGGCTGACTAACCTGTTGGGTGCGGGCAATTGGCGCTGCTTCCGGCAGGGGTGGGCTAGGAAGGGATCCCACAGGAGGAACAGTCTCTCTGGCCGGGTCTGACCTGGATGAGTCCACCTCTGGAACTGTCAACCCAGCATGGGCCGCTGCTCCTTCTTCCAGCAATCTCTGGATCCGGAGTTGATTGGGATCTGTTGCTGGAGCTTGTAAGGGCGCAGGCGCAGGACTGGCATCAGTAACTTGGATGGCCTCCCTCGGGTCAGGAGCAGATTGAGGACTCAGGGATCCCGTTGCCAGGGGAGCGGTAGATGCAATCAGTACGGTATCGGGGGAACTCTCCTCGGCAGTTTCAACCCCAGATGGAGAAGATTGCGCCCTTTGTTGTTCGGCATATTGTTGTTCGGCATAGGCAGCAGCTCCTTCTGCCAACAGCCGTTGGATCCGCAGTTGGTCGAGATCGACAGGGATCCCAGTGGGTAAAGGAGTATCTGGTTGAAGGGCGAGATCTGGCGTTGGTTCCAGCTGGGCGAGCGCCTGCTCCAACTGGAGAGCCACCTCAGGATCCAGTAGGGTGATCAATAACGGGAAATGAGCCCACAATTCTGGGGCATAGGGCAACGCAGTCGGTGTGGGATCCTCAGGCTGATCAGGGAATTGAGGGGCGATGGAAACAAGGGGATCCAAGCTGGCACCTGATGCCGACACAGATTGTTCGTGGGCAGCGCGACCTTCCGCCAGTAATCGTTCGAGCCGAGCGGGATCGAGGGGAGCCTGGGCCTGAGCAGGAAAGGCCAGCACCAAAACCAAGAGCGACAGGGCAGATCCGCCACACCCCAGACGAAACCAGAAGGTTGGTTGTGAGATTGTTTTCACCGGAGATACCGCCCTAGCAACACTATACCGACACCTCCGAAGCTGACATTGGGTAACCAAGCCGCCAACCAAGGATCCAAAATGCCCGCCCGCCCCATACTGCGGCCTAGGCTCATCAACACATAGTAAATAAACACCAGAACGATGGCGACTGCGACCCCTCCATAGCGTCCTGTCTGGCGAACCGCTTGTAAACCAAGGGGTGCCGCTACCATTACAGCAAAGAAACTGGCCAAGGGAATAGCAAATTTGAGATGCCACTCGGTTTCCAACCGGTTTAACTCTTGGGGGGGGGCTTGGGCAATCTCCAGCTGGTTGATGCGTTCCCGCAACTCACCTGAGGATTGCTCTTGGGGTACCTTTTCCCCCCGGACTAAATTGATCAGATCCGCCACCACATTTAGCTCCATGGATCCCACTTGTCCCTCATAGTAGGTGCGGCCCTCGGAGTCATAGCGGCGCACCACGGCCCCTTCCAAATGCCAAGATTGGCCTTCTTGGCGGGCAGTCTGGGCGGTGATCACCTGGGGATAGCGGAGGGTGCCGGTCTCGGACTTGCGATCCAGCAGCACCACATCCCTCATCAGCCCAGAGTCTTGGTCGATCTCACCGATATAGAACCACAGATTGTTATCCACCTTGATGATCTCGCGGGGATTGAGCAACATGGCATCCTGCGAGACAAACAGGTTGTGGTTGAGGGTACGAACCTTTTGGTTGGTCTGGGGGACGATGTACTCGTTCATACCAAAAGAGATGCCGCTGACCAGCATACCCAGCAGCAGGACGGGCACAAACAGGTTGCGATACGGGATCCCTGCGGCTCGCAAGGCGATGATCTCGCTATCGGAGCCCATCTTGCCCAAGGCCAATAGTGTGGCAAACAACCCGGCAATGGGGAAGGTCACCACTAAAATAGCGGGCATATTCAACACCAAGATCTGCAAAATGGTCATCGGGGGGGCACCCTTTTTGACCAGCAGATCAGTATAGAGAAAGAGTTGATTGCCCAGGATCAAGGTTGTGCCGCCCGCCACCCCGATAAAAAAGGGACGAATCATCTCCTTGAGCAGATATCCCTCCAAGAAACGCCCGCCCAATGCTAGAGCCCGGAGATGCTCCCACAGGATTCGCAATGGAGATGGGTGAGGAGAAGAATGGGCGGTCATAGGGTCAGAGAGATTGACGTAAGGGCAAGGGTACGCTCATCCTAGCGGGTGCTACGGCGGATGGGATTGCGCCTTTGGGAGAGATTCCTCTCCCTTAGACAAGCCGTTCAGGCAAACCGTTCAGACAAACCGGGATCCCTTACCGCAGCTTGAGATAGCGAGCGCGGGCAGCCCATTCCAGACCTAAAAAGGCTGCATTGATGGTCAAGGCCAATCCGGCCACCACCAGGGATCCCGCCCAGATCTTGTCATAACGGCCCGATTGGGCGATGCCGTCAAACAGCAAGACCCCCAGCCCACCAGCGCCAAATTTGGCACCAATGGTGGCAATAGCAATGGAGATCACCGAGGCCAGCCGGATCCCGGCCAAGAAGACAGGCAAGGCCAAAGGCACCTGCACCTGCCACCATCGCTGCCAAGCATTCATGCCCATGCCCCGAGCTGCTTCGAGAATCTCTGGCTTGATGGCCCGCAGCCCCACCGTGATATTTCGCACCAAAATGATCTGGGCATAGATCACCATCGCCGCCACCACCGAGCGGGCATTGAGGCCCAAGATCGGCACCAACAGGATGATCAGGGCCAAGCTGGGGACGGTATAGAGGATCCCAAGAGTGCCCATGATCGGCAGGGTCAACCAGCGAAAACGGGTAATTAGCAATCCCAAGGGAAATGCCAAGAGGATGGATATGGCCAGAGCCAGCCCCACCATTTGCAGATGTTGACCCAATCGCAGCCCAATCTCCTGAGGATTTTGCAGTAGATAGCTCACATCCACCACCGCCACTTCCCAGCCATGAGCCTGACTGATTAGGTAAGAAAATTCCATCACACCTACGGCATCCGTTGATGATTAGGGTACAAGGGATCCGATCACTTTCACCTGTGGCGCATTCCACCTTGGCTGGGTTGGATCAAATACCGCTGCCCTGCTCCTGGCTGGTGGCTTCGATTCGCTGGTTCACCGCTTGCCACTGGTGGTAGCGGGGGAAGATCAGGTCTCTTGGGTGGTACTGGTACCGTCAAAGTGTTCGGTATTTTTTTGCTCTAGATGCAGGAATCGACCCAGCACCTTGAGCCAAGCATCGGGCTAAAATAATTGCTCCCACAGGTAGCTAGTGGCGAAGGAATTTTCTTTATCCGGGGGGCGGTTGCCTGCGCCGCCCTCGGCACTGCCCTGGTTGAAGGGTAAAAGAAGGTATCTTTGCCCGCCAATTTGGTGGTCATGGCCACCTCTTGCTGGCTGACAGCAAAGTGAACGAGGGCACCACGCTTAACTGTCAGCAGCGGTTCGGCTTTGCGGGTAGAGGGATCCTTGACCGGCCGGTCGTTGTAATACTGGCGTTTGGCGTTTTCGAGGGATTGCTTGAAGGCGCTCTTGAGTTCGAGGGTGGCTGTAGGGATCTCGTTGACGAATAGCACCAGGTCGAGGCGCGGGTTGTAGTCTCCCTTGCGGGCATGGGGCGAGTAGGAGACTTCGGGCACCACCCGCAGGCGGTTGGCCTGTTAGCGGGCTTGGGTGTCTGGGTTCATGCTGTGGTCGGGCTGAAAGCTGCACAGATCGACCTTGACTCCCGGCAGTTTGTAGCCATGGCGCAGCACATCGAGGGTGCCATTTTTTTCGAGGTGCCGAACGGTTTGTTGGATCAGGACGCTAACGGGATCCCTGGGGTTGCTTTTGCAGAGTTTTTGCCAGCGTTCGGGCCAAGCGTCTTGGAAGTAGGCCAGCAGGTCTTCGGTGTAGATGGCGGTGGCGGGGTCGTAGCCCGCAGAGGTTCCCACCAGCCAGCCCTGGGCTGCTTGGGCATTGATAATATCTTGCTGAAAGGGACTTCTTTACTGTCGGCCATGAGCTGGCTCCGGGGTGCGGGGTAGGGCGTCGGTCAAGTCGTCAACATTTCCAGCTTTTTTCATTCCTAGCTTTACCATTCCCAGGATGGATGAAGATTGACATCCTCCCCGCCCTTGAAGGCCGGGGATTCGGTTTAGGCAAACAATAGCAATAGCAATTGCTGGCCGTCCCGACAGGTTGACGCTTCACCGGATGCCGCTGGCAAGCCAGACTTATGCGTTCCTCCACGTCCGTTTAGAGTCTTGGATTGTCCACCCGCGACTTGTATGTTCTGTGCCGCATT
>JBHJNR010000456.1:0-5343 GCA_050330615.1 Cyanophyceae cyanobacterium | reverse complement strand
TATCGCTCACCGTGGGGACGGGTGCTGCGGGCGATCCGCGAGGATGAGCCTGCCACCCTGGCTGCAGGCAAAAGTGTGCTCAAGTTTCGCCTTCAAGCTTTTGTGCTGGGATCCATGGTGATGGGGTTGGCAGGGGCGATCTATGCCCACTTCGTCAATTTCATCAGTCCGGAGGCCTTTCAGCCCGAATTCGCCACCTTCATCGTCTGGGTGATGCTGATTGCCGGCGGGAGTGGCAACAATCGAGGCGCGTTGCTGGGGGCGTTGGCCATTTGGGGAGTGTGGTCGGGCACGGAGCTGTTAACCGGACAATTGCCAGACGCCTTGGCTACTCGGGCAGGAGCCCTGCGGGTGCTGTTGATTGGGGTGCTGCTCCAGGTGATCTTATTAACCCGTCCTCAGGGCATCCTACCGGAGCATCCGCCTCAACCGATTGGGATCCCGAGGCCAAAAGCCCCTGAGGTCTAAAGAACGCAAACCCAGCCCAACAAACCGGTGGGGAACTGATCAGGGCTTAATGGCGTCAAGGCCCTAATGGGATCCCTAATCAGGGAGGGACAGGCGCCTATGGCTGGAGACGGAATCGATCTGAGGGCTGATCAGGATTTGATCATTGCCCCTAAGGATCCCACTCTTGCCACACCGTTAAGCCGAGGGGCGAAGCAGGAAACGGCTTCATAACGGGATCCCATCGGGCCGATCTCAGTCGCATTCCAGCCCAGTCGACGACCCACAAGCGTTTGTCCATAGCCTAATCACCTGAGATGAGTGTATCTTCTGTATGGATTTAGCAATCAGCTCAACGAACACTCTGTTGCAAGTCAGACCTTTATCCCCCGTTCCTGATCTGTCGTGGCGTACCTCTAGGGCAAAAGAATCGGTGCAGATCGATAAGCTCTCAACGGTTGAGCTCGTGCTGTATTGCCAGCGTGGAGAGACTCCGGGGCAGGATGCATTTGCGGAGCTGATCCGGCGTCACCAATCCCATGTGGAGCGGTTGCTCTATCACTTGGCTCCCGATTGGTCGGATCGCCATGATCTGTCCCAAGAGGTATGGATTCGAGCCTATCGCCATCTGAAACGATTGCAAGAGCCTACCAAGTTTCGCAGCTGGCTAGGGCGGATCACCACCAATTTGTTTTATGACGAGTTGCGCAAGCGCAAACGCCATCAACAGCCGCTTTCTCTGGATGCACCGATTCAGATGCGCGATCAGGATATGGGATGGGATCTGCCCTGTGATACACCTAGCCCCCAAGACAATCTGGCCACGATCGAGTTTTATGAGCAACTGCACCAGGCCGTTCAGGATTTGCCTGAAACCTTTCGTCAAACCATCATTCTTCGGGAGATTCAAGCGTTATCCTATGAAGAAATCGCTGAGCTGACTGGGGTTTCGCTAGGAACCGTCAAGTCTCGGATTGCGCGGGCACGGGCACGTCTTCAAGAGACCTTAAAGCCCTATTTGGAAGGTGAGAGTCATGGATGATTGGAGCGGGGAGCGGGGGGTTGATCAGTTTGTGGATGAGTGGGAGCTGAATGAGGTGGATAGCCGCTTCGAGCAATTGAGTGCTTATTTAGATGGCGAACTTTCGGCAGTGGAGGCCCGTCAAGTGGAGGGGTGGCTGACGGAAGATCCTGACCTCAGGCAGATGTATGTGCAGTTGTCCTCTCTACAGGCAGGCTTCGAGCGGTTGCAGGTGGCTCCTGCCTCCAATGTGGACAATCTGGTCGCTCAAGTCTGGGCGCAGGTGTCACTACCGGATTCGGCGATCTCTCACGCTTCCCATCGGCATCAGCGTCGGTGGGGACGGCAGATCTCGTCCGTGGCGGCTGGCTTGGCTCTGCTGGTGGGATCCAGTGTGGTGATCTGGCAGGGAATGCGTCCTCAGCCATTGGTCTCCTTGGAAGATCCCCCGGTGACGATTGCCCGGATCCCACCCTCTACATTGCAGGCGGAGCGATACTTATTCCAACCTGAGACCAGCCAGGATGCTTACTTGATCTTGTTTGATGAGGGCAGCAACTAAGGCAGCTTCAATGCTTGCACCTGCTCTATTTTCACCAGTTCCCTGCTGTAGATTACCGTTGAGATGGATTCCCACGTCAACCTGCCCCGTTGGATAAGACTTGTCATCGCTGTTGCTCTATTGAGCTGTGGTGGTAAGGGGGTGGCGGCGCAAGATTGGCAAGACCGGATCCAGCCATTGCCCTCACCCCAATTGTTAGAGCGCGGCCCTGGCTTTGAGGACACGCTGTTGCTACCCCCAAGCCCCTCTCCCTCTGAGCCCGATCTCGCGTGGCTAGAGCAGTGGATCCCTCGTAATCGTCTGGAGCAACTTCTGGAGGGATCCCCTATCCAGTCTGAAGCCCGTGGGTTAGCCTCTCCATCGCCGCTTCTGAATCGGCCTCGATTCACGCCATTGCCCCGCTTATCCCCTTCACCCCCGCCTCCTGTCGAGATTGGCATCGACCTTGATCTGTTGCCTCTATTTCCTGATCAGGAATTGGCCACCCAGATGGAAAGCCAATTCAATCAACGGGTGGCGGATCTCAACGCCGAGATTGCCCTCAAGCAGGCAGATCTGCATCATTGGCTGGTGACATGGGAGAGCGATGAAGCCAAGATTCGTGAGACACAAGTAGACCTGAGTCGCCTCCGCACTGAGCGGGATCGGCTGTCATTAGAGCATTTGTTGGTGATGCGGCAGTTGGAGCTTCATTTCATCATCCCCATCCGAACCACCCCACAGGCTTCGGGATCTTGATCTATGCTGGGCCTAGGCACCCATTCCCCACCCTATTGGCCATCACCCGCTATGACCTTGAGCAATCCAGAGATCGAACAGTTGGCTGCGGCCATTGGCAGCGAAGTGTACATGGATGTGGCCCGCTGGCATCTCTATCTGCGGGACGCTAAATTACACACCGAATTAGCTGAAAAGGTGGCCCCCCTCGTAGTGGATAAAACCATCGATGAGAAGCGGGTCACCCACCTGCTGCAACAGATGCCGATCAAACTGGGGGGCGGTCGAACTCAGGTGCCCTTATCGGATCTACTACCGATACAGAGCATCCTCAATCTCTTGGATGTGTTAGAAAAATTTGCAGATCAAAGATAAAGAATTTGCAGATCAAAGATAACCGAGTTGGGATAGCTCAATTGGGTACCGGGATCCCGCTGACCGAAAGCTGATGTTGGCGGCTGGGATAATCGGCAAGATTGAGACTGACGGAGCTGGATCCCCGCAAGCTGGCTAACGGGATCGAGACAGTTCCTTGAAAGACCCCACTGTTAGGGGGCAATTCTCCGGGCAAGCCCTGGGCTAAGACGTTGACCGCCCGACCCCGATCATCCGTCACGCTCATGAAGCTATACAGGAACCGCACCACCTCGGGGGTGCCATTTTGTATCGCCACCCCCAATACCAGGCTCCCCCCCTGCTGTTGAACCGATAAAACCTGCATGTTGACTCGCCCAGCTCCTCCCACAGCCACTGGGGGGGCAGGGGTACCTGCTGGCGCAATGGTCGGCACAGGGGCAGGAAAAGCAGTCGCAGGGACAGCGCTGGGGCTGGTCGCCAGTTCAGGAGAAAGACCGGGGCTGACTGTGGGAGACGGGGTCGGACTGGGAGTGGCCGTCGGCGATGGCGTTGGACTGGGGGTTGGCGTGACAGTGCTGGCTGGAGTGGGACGAGGGGTGGCAGACCGAATGGCCGCTTGGGCCCGAGTGATCAGATCGGATTCACTCAACAACGGGATCCGACGGGGATCCTGAAACGTTTGAGATAAGGGAGAGGCATCTAATTCTGTGCCGCTGGTTAGGGGAGACTGGATCCCTTGCAGGGCACGTTGCCCAAACACAAAGCCTACGGCAGCACTAAGCACGCCGGTCGAAATAAAGACACTGCTCCAGAACAGAGCTGCTGGCAACCCAACTGGCAGCGATACGCCTCTCACACCCACATCCTCATCCTGATCAAAACAGCATCATCACGGGCAAGGGAAAACCAGTGCTAACCGGCCCCTGATCCAGGCTCATCTGGATCAGCCAGGATCCCATAGAGTATAGATTAACGTGCTTGAGCCGGTGGCTCCTAGGGGGTGGGTCTCCTGCTCTCGCACTCTTTGCCCCTACAAGATCTTCCCTGAAGAGATAGTCGGGGCTGAGTAGGAGACGGTGGTGGCGGGTTGAGCAGTTCTCTCAGATCCCAAAGGATCCCTGATCTGGGCAGGCAGGGCTTCCCGCAAAGTCTGCACCGCCAAACCCCAAATTCGTTGTGGCGTGATCTCCAGCCGCACCAGATTCCAAAGCTTCTGCACTTCCTCAAAATGGATCCGGTCATCGTCTGTCAGGGCCAATACCAGTTGCTGCCGCAAGTCACGTGCTTCATCAGACATCAAAAAGCGGAAGCCCATTTGAGCCGTTGGCACCAAGTCGATATCCCCATCAATCTTGGCAATGGTCAACAGATTCTCTAAACGATTCCAGCGGAATTTGCCATCCTTGAGTAGAACTTGGATCAACCGCTCCCGAATGCGAGGCGATTCATCGGTCAGGAGCCGCCGCGCCACATAGGGATAGGCCACCCCGACAATACCAAAGGTGGGATCCAAACTCAGCGCCACTCCCTCTTGGGTGACCAAAGACCGGATCACCAGGGCAAAATTGGGGGGCACCCGGAAGGGGTACTGGTACATCAAATCCGAGAATTGGTCGGTGGCCGTCTTGAAGTTGAACCGCCCAACTTCTTGGCTGAGGGCATCTGCCAACACCACCTCCAGTGCCGGGATCAACGTCGCCCGATTGACATCCGGCTGCAAGAAGCCCAGATGAATAAAATCATCCACCAAGCTGGCATAATCCCGATCCACCAAGTGAACCAGAGCATCCACCAGATACTCTTTCATGGACTGGGAGAGCTGATCCATCATGCCAAAGTCGATGTAGGCCATTCGCCCATCCCGCAGGGCAAACAGATTGCCAGGGTGAGGATCGGCATGAAAGAAACCATGCTCCAGCAATTGTTTGAGGGAGGAGACCACTCCAATCCGAATCAGGTTGGCGATATCTAGCCCAACGGCCTTGATCTGATCGGTGTCGGTCAACTTAATGCCGTCAATCCACTCCAGCGTCAACACCCGGCGACTGGAATAAGGCCAGTGGATGCGGGGCACATAGACATCGGGATCCCCGCGAAAATAGGCGGCAAACCGTTCACAGTTGCGGGCTTCATTGAGGTAGTCGATTTCTTCAAACAGCTTGATGCCAAACTCATCCACCACCTGAGTCAAAGACTGACCCAAGTTCAGGGGCAACCAAGGGCCGACCCAGCCTCCTAA
>JBHJNR010000455.1:0-4145 GCA_050330615.1 Cyanophyceae cyanobacterium | reverse complement strand
CGTGTTGCAGCGTCCAAGCGGAAAACCATGACGCAGATGATAGAGGACTGGATTGATAGGCTACAAGAAGAAAAGCCGTCCTAGAAGGACGGGGGTTGTATCCCATTTCCAAGGCTCAGCCGAGAGACCACTTCTTCATGAGGGATCCCTTGGCGGATCCAGTCGGGGACAGGGCGAAGCCGCTCTGGCGTACTGACCAAAAAGCGGTTGGACTCGGCCCCCATTGACTCACAGAGGGTTTGCACACAGTGGAGAGACCGTCCCGCTAAGGCGGTGAACAAACTAGCCAGGATCCCAGATTCCAGATGACAGGAAGGCTCGCTACACTGACCCTGTTCCGGAACTGCCATGGCTTCCTTCGCTGCTTGGGCAAAGCCGGATCCGGTCAGAGAAATCTCGATCACCCCAAACTGCTCATACTCAAGATTCACCAGCAGGGATCCCCAGCCATGAGTGGCCCATAGATCCTGGAGAGAATCCAGCAGCACCGCCAGCGGCAACTCCGCCAAGGGCTGCTCGAAATACTCACTGATCTCCTTCTCAAAACGGCGGTAAAACTCTTGCCCCCATTGTTGACCACAATTGGACAGGATCACCCGTGAAGCTTGTCCTGCTTCGTAATGCAAGCCCGAGTAGATCGCCCGCAATAGGGCATCAGGGAAAGCCGCCAGTCGATAGCCGCCCCGACTCTCCATCAACCCGGAGTGAATATCCACATTGATATAACGATCCGGAGCAAAACAGTGGCCCGGAACCTTGTTGTCTTGCAATAGAGATTGCAGCGTTGTCATGATGAGAGCCTCACTATCCTATCAATAGGGTACTTATGTGATTCAAGATCGCCAGCCTTGGGGTCTAATTAACCAGCATTGACTTGGCCAATTGCACATAAGGTCGAATAGATCCCTGGGCCTGGTCAGAGAAGACATACTGTAAGGAATCCAACATCAATTTGTAGGCCAGTTGACACTTGTCGCGAATCTTGAATGACTTGAGAATCGCCTCCATCCAGTAGAGTAATTTGTCTTGCAGATAACTTTCATCATTGAGCAGATAGGCCATACAGCAATAGCGCCAGACCATTGATAGATCCCGACGGCACCGATCCCAAGCCAAATGGCCATGTTGTCGGGTCAAGTTTGGCAATGTGGGCTTAAACTTTTCCATGATCCGATCTAGCAAGGCATCCTCTTGGGCTTGCAATTCTTGATAGATCAAGATCCGCTGCGGCAATGATTCGATATAGTTTTGTACCGAGTTCAATTGCCCAGAATTAAGATAGGTGCCTTCTGCTTGGATCCAGCATTCATCGATCAAGGTATTCATGACTGGAATTCTCCTAAGGGAATCTCGAACAGTTTTGATGGTGTAGTGAGAGTGACGGGCCCGTTGATGTTCATGGATACGAGCACCTAGATACGAGCACCTAGACATAGCTATTGGGGAGAACCCAGATGTCAGCTAAACATCTCGGTCAACGTAATCAACTCAGCCTCTACTTCTGGCGAAAGCTGATGCTTGGTTTCCGTCAGTGGTTCTACCGGATCGGATATCTCCAACTCCTGGGATCCTGAGGTCTCTGGCGGCTGAAAGCGATCAGAGCGTTTGACCCAGTGGGGTTCCACCAAGGCTTGCTCTGCCGACGACAGATCCTGCTGCATCAGTTGATAGAGATAACGCCAAGCCGATGTCAGGGGCAACGAACTCTCTAACATGCCCGCTGGCACCTCAATCGAGGCATCCCCCCGTAATATCTCTAGAGCCATATCACGTAGATGAGCGGCCAAGGCTTGAGCCAACAAAATGGCTGTGGCACTGAGATCCCCCTGGGGGGAGTGGCCCAACTGTCTTAGCACCGAACCCACCCAATCCAGTTCTCGCTCTTTGATGCGCTGATAAAGCCCCATTCGGAGGGCAAAACTGGCTGCATAACTCTGCAATGCTTCCAAATCTGGCTCACCAAGATAATCGCACTCTGCGGCATCGATCATCTCTGACCACCGACTTTCTCTGCTCATGGGATCCCTGTCCTCTCTTAGCGAATGATGTCAACCTGTTGGCGTGTTTAGCTCAAGGGGCATCGGCCCTGGCCCTACTTCAAGCTCTCATTGGGCATATCCAGCAGCCGTCGTTCAATATCACGAGCACTGGCCCCCTCACTGACCCAGAAATTAGCGGCATCAATCCGCTTTTCGCTGCCTAATAAAAACTTGCAGAAGTTCTCACCCATGGCATAACACTGGATCTCAATACAGGCTAAATCGCGCTCTGTAATGGAGGAGAAGAATCCAGAAAAGAGTCCAGCATAGAGATGACAGACAGGCTTGCCAACATCACCGAGAGTGCGGGCCACCATCGAATCAAACAGATTGATGAAGATAAAACCTTTCTGTTTGGACTCAGTTTCTACCTCCCATTTACCCCAACCTTGAGCAGTAAACGGCCACCACCAGGTTTCTAACAAGAACAGGGGATGGGCTTTCTTGATGGAGATACTGAACTCTCTCTCAAACCATTCAGCAAAGCTAACAGCATCATTTTTGCCCCAATCAACACCAATGGAGTACATGATTGCCGCAGACGCATCCCCAACTTCTTTCTCCAGTCCGGTCTGAAGGCCGACAATAAAGTCCTCACTCAAAATCAGATTTTGGTTGCCATTCCAGTCAATCACCTGTCCTGTCTGGGAATTGAATTGCAAGAAATCGCGATAGCTGTAATGGGCGTGCTTGCCTCTGCCAATCGGGGGGGGAAGAGGGGGACGGGGATCCTTAATGGCTGTTGTACTCACGGACTAGCCTCCTCAGCAGGTGGAATAGAAATTGGAACGTTGGTGTTTCAGATGTAAACAGGCCACAGGACTTTAAGCCTGAACCCAGTGTTTGATTAAAAGTGTTCGATCACTAAAGATGAATCGAAAAGAGATGAATTAAAGCACTGCTAGACAAAACCTAGGGCACAACCGATCAAAGCACTCGTGAGCTGCTAGCCAGGGTATTGCCAATGATACGGAAGTCAGCCGCAGCCACTTCTTTGAGGGTGGAACGGGTGATGACTTTGCCAGCCTCCACCAAGGTCTGGCCGGTTACAGGATGCAACAGCGGTACCTCAGCTCGTCTGCCAATCAGCACCTCAACATCCTGCAAGGAGTTGATGTACATCCCTGTCGGTAGCTCCACCACCACGCCATCTCCCACCACCCGCGACTGGCAAGCTAGTCGCGAATCTGTCCGGGCACTGGTGATCACCTCCAGCGTTTTTTGTTCGCGGGGTGTCATGGGGGTGAGTTGATCCATCCCCTCTGTCACATAGATATGACAGGTGGCACAGAGCCCTCGTCCATTACATTCTTGCGAAACGTGAAGATTCTCGAACAGGATGACCGACAGAAGATTGCTGTAAGTCTCAACTTCTGACACCCGCGACAGGGGTTCTAGCGTGATCTGCTTGACCATTGCTTAGCTGCCCAAACTAAAGAGCAAAACCGATTAGAACTGTGCTTTGATTCATAGCTTTAGTGTGTACCCAAGGCTACATCGACTATCAGTCCTGCAATAAACATTTACACTTCCTTAAGTGCTGGGATCCTCTGTCAGCCTGGAATCAAGGGATCCCGGAAGCTTTATCCGTAGATAAATGGAGGCTTTATAAAGGGAGCATAAATCTCAAAACGAATCATCAATAAACATTTGTCAAGACTTCGCTAGCGTTGTGGCCAAAGCATCATTCCAGACTACGCGGCAACAACCGAACAGCCGAGCTAGCTTAACTTGCTGACCAGGGTGATGGTAGAGCCGATAGTTGCAACGTGCCTTCCTGCTATGAATATACTGCAAGCTAAAGTACACAGTAATGGCTAAAACCCCGCTCACAGTTAGGATTGTGGAGACCGAGATGGAGCGACTCAAGGCGTATTACGCGGCAACGGGCAGAACCCAGGCAGATGTTGTTCGAGAACTGATCCGCAAGCTCAGGATCACTGAAAAGCCGTCCTAGAAGGGCGGGGCTTGTATCCCAGTTCCAAGGGTCATCACCAATGGAGCGCCCTCTATCTCTCTCTGGCATGGGGGCCGCTCACATGTTTGGCAGTAAGCTGCTGGTGCCCGCCACTAGATCCGGCCCACCAGAATCTCAAAGGAAGAGGC
>JBHJNR010000454.1:0-20639 GCA_050330615.1 Cyanophyceae cyanobacterium | reverse complement strand
AGGGGTTTGCCAACTTCTTTGATGGTCGTACCCGCTACCCGCGCTTTAAGAAGAAGCACAACGGTGGTAGTGCAGAGTTCACCAAGTCGGCGTTCAAATACCGGGATGGGCAACTCTGTCTGGCCAAGTGTGAACAGCCCTTGCCCGTCGGTAGGGATTGATGCTGGGCTTACCAGTCTGGTCACCCGGAGCATCGGGGAGAAGGTCTCCAATCCCCGCCACTACCGCAAGCATCGCCGCAAGCTCAAAGGATCCAAGAACCGACATAAGGCGCGGCGTAAAGTGGCAAGGCAACACGCCAGGATCGCCGACAGCCGAGGATGTCAAAATTTGATCTAATTTGATCTATTGATAATTGAGGGTAGGTCCGGGCTGTAAGGGAGCAAACCATGCAGACAATCCGCTCTCTCGGAAAGCGGGACTGCTGGTTATTTGCCAATACAGAACTGGCTGAAGATGCGATCGAGCACTGATTCGGTCACATCTTCCCCGATCACCTCCCCCAAAGCTCGGATCCCATCTCGCAGATCGATCGTCCAAAAGTCCAGGGGCAATCCCTGTATTTGAGCTTCCCTGGCCTGTGCCAAGCTACTCTGGGTCTTCAACAGGGCTGCCTGCTGACGGCGATTGATGGCCACCGGGATCCCATCTTGGATTTGCACCTGATGGCGGACGGCGATGCTCTCCACTGCCGCCTCCAGCTCAGGGATCCCTTGGCCTTGAGAGGCAACTGCTTCGACTCGGTGACTGATTTCAAGGGGAAAAGAGACTTGCGCTAAGTTCACCAAATCCACCTTATTGACCACCCCAATCACTGGGCGGGACTGGATCGTTTCCCAAAGGGCTTGTTCAACAGCCGTCCAACCCAGATCCGCAGCCACCACCAGCAAGACGATATCAGCTTCTTGGGCTAAGGCACGGGAGCGATTGACCCCCAACTGCTCCACCCGATCATCGGTCTCCCGAATCCCGGCGGTATCCAACACCTGCACCGGGATCCCGCGCACCACCAAATGCGAATCCACCACATCCCGGGTTGTACCGGGCAGATCGGTGACGATGGCCCGATCCTCTCCACACCAGGCATTGAGCAAGCTGGATTTGCCCACATTGGGTTGGCCGATGATGGCAATCTTTAGCCCTGTGCGCAGCAACTCGCCCCGATCTGCTGTGGCTAAGAGACCTTCCACTTGGGTTTGCACCTGCTCCAGATCCTGGACCCACTGGGGCAGATTAAGCGGGGGCAAATCCTCCTCAAAATCGATGCGGGCCTCCACTTCCGCCAACAGACGAATGGCCTCCTGGCGAAGCTCTCGAATCGGTTGGGCCAACTGCCCCTGGACGCCCGCCAATGCCATCCGGGCCGCCTCAGGAGATGCGGATCCCACCAGATCGGCGATGCTCTCCGCCTGGGTCAGATCGATGCGTCCATTCAAGAAAGCCCGGAGCGTAAACTCCCCTGGCTCCGCCAACCGTGCCCCCGCCGATAGGCACAGCTTGAGGATCCCTTGAACTGCCATCAAGCCCCCATGACAGTGGATCTCCACCACATCTTCACGGGTATAGGATCGGGGCGACTGCATCCACACCCCCATGGCCTCATCCACCACCTCCCCCGCTGCTGTACAGACCCAGCCGTAGGTGAGCTGATGGCTTTGCCAAGTCCGGGATCCCGCTGGTTTAAATAGTTGACTCAAAATCCGTAATGCCTCGGATCCTGAGAGCCGAACAATGCCAACACTGCCCTGGGCTGGTGCGATTGCAGTTGCTATGGCTACTATAGTGTCGCTTAATGGTGTAGAATATGACATTAGTTTTTGCTGGATACTGGGACTGGGGGGATAAAGGCTCATCTGCTGATTCACAATAGAGGGTGATGTTGCCACTTGCTCTGTCCCCGGTCCCTCCCCTAGCCTTCAACATGGTAGGGCTCTCGCTGCGGCCTATTTGATCTGCCCCTGTCTTCTTACATCACCCTGAACAAAGGATCCCCCTCAGAGATGACATCAGCTTTTTTGATTCCAGATGAAGAGCACTACTGGCTGACGAATGGCCATATCTCAGCTTCTCTCTTGGATCCCGCGATCTGCCCCGATGCCAGCCAGCTCACCCCTGAAGGGCTGACTCCTATTCAACTAGAGATTCAATCAGGACAGATCAAGAGCCTCAGCACAGGAGGTGTTCCCCTGGAGCCAGGGATCCCTGCTGTGGATCTGCAGGGGGGGATGGTGTGGCCCTGTTTTGTGGATATGCACACCCATTTGGACAAGGGACACATTTGGCCTCGCCAGCCCAATACCGCCGGAACCTTCGACAATGCCTGTGAAGCGGTGTGGACAGATCGTTCTAGCCGTTGGACAGAAGAGGATGTCTATGCCCGCATGGGCTTTGGGCTGCGCTGTAGCTATGCCCACGGCACCCAGGCCATCCGTACCCACATCGACTCCATCAACGGACAGGGGGCGATCAGCTTGCGAGCCTTCTGGGTCTTGCAACAGGAGTGGCAGGGCCGGATACAGCTACAGGCATCATCCTTGATCCCGACTGAGCTGTATATGTTGCCGGAGGGGGAGGCGATTGCCAATCTGGTCGCCGAAACCCCTGGCGGGATCCTGGGGGCACTGACGGAGATGGGGCCTGCATTGGATGTCCAACTGGATCGGATGATGGCCCTGGCGGTGGAACGGGGCTTGGATCTCGATTTTCATACGGACGAAAGCGGGGATCCCTCGGCCATTACCCTACGTCATGTGGCCCAGGCGGTGCTGCGCAATCACTTTCCCCATCGGGTTACTTGTGGCCATTGCTGTTCTTTGGCGGTGCAGCCTCAGGGAACGGTCAAGACCACCCTGGAGTTGGTCAAGGCAGCGGGCATTGGCATTGTCAGCCTACCCATGTGCAATCTCTTTCTCCAAAACCGGGATCCCGGCTATACTCCCCGCTGGCGAGGGGTGACCCTGCTACATGAGCTGCGGAGACAGGGGATCCCTGTGGCGGTATCCAGCGACAATTGCCGGGATCCCTTCTTTGGCTTTGGGGATCACGATGTGTTGGAGGTGTTCACCCAATCCACCCGGATCGCCCATCTGGATACTCCCTATGGCACTTGGCCACAAGCGGTGACCCTGACCCCCGCTGAGCTGATGGGCCTCTCGACGGTGCAACCCCTTAAGTCGGGATCCCCGGCGGATCTGGTGCTGTGTCGGGGTCGCACCTTTAGCGAGGTATTGTCACGGGCTCAGTTTGACCGGGTGGTGCTCCGCCAAGGGCAAGCCATTGACACCACGTTGCCCGACTATGCTGAGTTGGATGCCATTTTGGCTTGAAATAGTACTCCTTTCAGTAGGCCGATTAGACGAGGAGATTAGCCCCCTTAATCCAAACGAACGGTGGGGTTATCGCCTCCCACCACCCTAGGGGTTGCCGCTTGGTATGCCGCCAGCCAGTCATCAGAAAGTGGGGCTGGGCCTGGGCTTGAAAGCGTAACGGGGATCCCATATAAACCACTCCTTCGATCAGCTCGGCCTTCTTGATCTGGGGCATAGCCTGATAGCGACGCTCAAACTCCAGCCGCGTCAGCCGATCCCCATTTTCCAGCGGCGGCATAGGAGGGGTGGATTTAGAGACGAGGGGATCCCTGAGTTGCATCACAAAGTCCTCGCAAGGGTAAGTGTGAGATCACCTGGACATCCTCTCCTCGCAATCCTAGCGGGTATGCAAAAAGATTCTTTGTTATTCTTAAAGGTCAGCCCCAAACATTCCATGTGGATGGTTATTTGGTCACTGGATTCAAATGATTTCTGTTGAGTAGAACTATTCATATCTAAACCGTAGAATTAATTAATCCTTGAATGCAGATAAAGAGATTGTCACAATGCCTAGCTCTACCTCTTACCGTTGCAACATCTACCTGTCCCAAAATATCTGGCCCATGCCGAATCTTGTGATATTCACCCTTTTTGGTGTTTTTAGTAGCATTCTCTAAAGCAGTCCCAACCGAAGACTTAGGAACCATCTCAATATCAAGACTATCTGGAATTGAGCTTCGATTAAATCTAGCCCCGTAATAAGCTGCCAAAGTATCCACATCCGCAATCAACCAGTTTTCCATTACCTGCACCATTAAATGCACATAGGCATCATCAATGCCGCTCATATTCCAGCGATCCTGACGCTTTAAGTGATCCGAACAAGTAGATCCCATCACTACCTCCTCCTCTGAGTCTACTAAGAGAAAATTGGCTGCTAGAGGATGATCTTTAAGGGCATAACAATAAGCATCATAAGTAGACTGTCTCCCTCCACACGCAATAATTGACCACTTGATTTTTTTGTTTCGGGCATCTTCTCGCAGACTATTTAGAAAGTTTCCTATTCCTTCACGAAACTTTTTCTTGCCATTAGCTTGATCGCCGCCACCTTCCACATAAATACGAATTTCCCTTACCATCGTGTCGCTCCAAGTTCGCCCATACTCCAAAGCTCCCCCAGGCTATACTTCTCTAACCATTTTGCTAGGCGTTCTGGAGATAACCTTTGCAAATGAGTTCCCGCCGGAGTACGTTCACACACCATCACCGCTTCAGGTATCTCACTTAACTCCGAAACCAGTGTCTCGGAATGAGTCGTCACAATCAGTTGAGTCTTTTGCGATGCTGCAATGAGCAACTTTGCCACCGTGGGTAAAATATCTGGGTGCAGCCCTAGCTCTGGCTCCTCAATGCACACCAGTGGCGGTGGGCTAGGGTGGCACAAAATTGTTAACAGGCACAAATACCGCAGCGTCCCATCCGAGAACCGTGTTGCCGGTATCGGTTGCCTCAGTCCCCGTTCTCGCAAAAAGAGCTGCACTGTCCCCCCCGAGATACGAGCAGAAATTTCCTCTACACCTTCATAGAAAACCCTGAGCTGCTCAACTAATTCCCTGCTGCCCAGCACATTTTGCAAGTTGTTAATCACCAAACCCAGATTACCACCGTCTTCTAGCAAAAAATCCCCAGGGAGATCAGTCTTCTGAGGCATTCTCGGAGCCGTATAACGCCCCAGATTCCACTCCCGGTATAAGTGAATCTCTGAGAACTGAGTCCCCAAGAACGTCAGTTCAGGATATTGATCAGGATCCTTCCGCTGAGAGAGTACCGACTGATCCGGCTTTAAATCTTCTCGTCGGAGACGTCGCTCATTTCGTCCAATATCCGTTCCAGGTTGTTCATCGGGAAGACTTCTGATATTAAGTACAGGACGCCCTTGCTGGTAACGATAGAAGAAATAAACATCCTGCTGATAGGGATGAATTGAAAACTCGTTTTCAACGACTTCGTCGATAATCTCTAACCGCTGCCCCGTCATTGTGAACTGTAGTCTGTAGCGTAAAGGTTTCGCTCCATCGGGATAGTTTACTACTGCTTCAAGTTCAGCCGTTGGAGTTCCTTCCGCCCCCTTCCAAAGCCATTCATCTACCCCACCCCCCTGTCGAATAGGGACTCCCAAATCGTTGGGTAATGCTTTAAGAAGGCTCAATGCTTCAATCAAATTTGACTTGCCCGACGCATTGGGGCCAATGATTACATTCAACGGCTCTAGATCAATCGTGGTCTCCTCATTGCCATAGGAGAGAAAATTTTTCAGCTTGAGCTGTTTAATAAAGCGATAGCCATCCATAGAGATTAACCTTAGAGGATGTTTGGGACCTTAGTAGACGATGTATAACGATATACGAAGAGGAGAAACTCCTGGGGGTTTAGACTAAAATTTCTCCACAACAGCTCCCCCAAGAGCCATGCACCAAGTCTATGCTGTTCCCCGCTCCCTTTGGAACTCGACTCCCAGGAGACTTCTCAACTCACGCGCCCTACCCCCCAAGCCAAGCTCTCAACTATGGCTGGAGGGCTGGTTGAGTTTTAGATTGATCCGCTGCTGCGGGATCTCTGGGCCCCCCTTTTCCTCTCGTTAACAGCCGCCCTTCCAGCACTGATTGAGCCAGGATTCGGGGTTAGGATAGAAGTCATCTTTTAGTGCATCCCTCTGCCCATGACCGCGACTGCAGCTGCCAAAGCGACCGTCACCGCCTATGAAGCTGTGATTGGGTTGGAAACCCACTGCCAACTGAGCACCCAGACCAAACTATTTTCGGCCAGCTCAGCGGCCTTTGGAGCGGATCCCAATACCCACATCGACCCAATCTGTGTGGGGTTGCCGGGGACGCTGCCGGTATTTAATGGCCAGGTGCTGGAGTATGCCGTCAAGCTAGGGCTGTCGCTGAATTGCGCCATCGCTAAGTACAGCAAGTTTGATCGCAAGCAGTACTTTTATCCCGACCTGCCCAAAAACTATCAGATCACCCAGTACGACCTGCCCATCGCTGAGCATGGTTGGCTCCAGATCGATTACGAAAATGACGAGGGCGAGCTGGTGACCAAGCGGATTGGGGTCACTCGGATGCACATGGAGGAGGACGCGGGCAAGCTGGTTCATGCCGGTAGCGACCGACTGGCGGGATCCACCCATTCGTTGGTGGACTACAACCGGGCTGGGGTGCCGCTGGTGGAGATCGTCTCTGAGCCGGATTTGCGCTCTGGGCGGGAGGCGGCGGAATATGCCCAAGAATTGCAGCGCATCGTCCGCTATCTAGGGGTCAGCGATGGCAATATGCAGGAGGGATCCCTGCGTTGTGATGTCAACATCTCGATTCGTCCAGTGGGACAGGCGGAGTTTGGCACCAAGGTGGAGATCAAAAACATGAACTCCTTCAATGCCATCCAGCGGGCTATCGACTACGAGATCAAGCGCCAGACTAAGGCATTGGAGTCGGGGGAAGCTCTGGTGCAGGAGACCCGCCTCTGGGATGAAAATACTCAGCGCACCACCTCCATGCGCAAAAAAGAGGGATCCAGCGATTACCGTTACTTCCCAGAGCCAGATCTGTTGCCGGTGCGATTGTCCCCAGAGCAGATTGAGGAATGGAAATCCACCTTGCCGGATCTACCTGCCCTCAAACGCTCCCAGTATCGGGATCAGTACGGCTTGTCAGCCTATGATGCCAGCTACCTGAGCGATGACAAGGCCACTGCCACTTATTTTGAGGCGGTGTTGCAGGCGGGCGCGGATGCCAAAGCAGCCGCCAACTGGATCATGAGTGACGTGGCTAGCTATCTCAATACCGCCAAGCTGTCCATCACCGAGATTGCCCTCCAGCCGCAGACTTTGGCGGAGCTGATCACCCTGATCGATGACGGCACCATCAGCGGCAAAATCGCCAAGGAAATCCTGCCCCAACTGTTGGAGAAAGGCGGCTCGGCACGGGAGCTGGTGGAAGCCAAGGGATTGACCCAGATCTCCGATACGGGGGCACTGGAGGCCATGATCGATGAAGTGATCCAGTCCAGTCCCTCCCAATTGGAGCAGTACAAAGCGGGCAAAACCAAGCTCTTGGGCTACTTTGTCGACCAACTGATGAAAAAGACCCAAGGTCGTGCGGATCCCCAGCTAGCCAACGAATTGCTCAAGCAAAAACTGGATAGTTAGGACGGCTGTAGAGGAACAATCTCAAGATCAACAGCACGCTCAATCTTTTGAATTTGAAGAGGTGACGATATGCCAGGTCAGACTATCAGCTCACTCCAAGCCCTTTTTCAAAGCAGATTAGCTACCCTTGAGCATCTCTTAAATACAGCTCAGGCCCATTTTGGCGATGGTGAGGGGTTCTTGGAGCAGCGCATTGCGGCTGATATGTATCCCTTGGCCACCCAAGTTGCTTTTACCTGCAATCAACCCCGCAACTTTGCCCTCTGGTGTGAGGGCAAGCCTGCCGACAATCTGGATCGAGAGGTGACGTTGGGGCAAGCCTACGACCACATCGCTCATACCAAGGCCCTGATTGAGGGCATTCAAGCCGAAGATGCCAAGTTATCGGAACTGACCCGGATTGAGTTAGGCCCCAACCTCTCCTTAGAAATGTCTGGTATGGACTATGTGAATGAGTTTTTGCTACCCAACTTCTACTTCCATCTGGTTACGGCATACAACATCCTGCGGATGGCTGGAGTTCCCCTGGGCAAAAAGGATTACATGTTGAACTTGGGCCCGTTCATCCGCCAGGGATAAGGCATCCCATCTCAAGATGTCACTGCCGCAGATGATCGAGAATTACTGCCGAAAAAGGATAGAGCTGGATCCAGAGTATCGGCCTTGGTCGGCTAGATCTTGGGCCTGTGGAGCGTACACTAGCAGCAGTTAACCGGCTTATGCTGCCATGAACGCGAGGAATCCGATCGCCGCCAGCCTCTCTACCGAGGTGCTGGAATTTGATCCCTATGGGGATCCCGCTTCGTTTCAGGTGCGGGTGATCAATCAGCGGGAAGGCAACCAACTGGCTCAGGTCTATGTGGATTTGAGCGCAGCAGGGGCTGAGCCCAGGCCGGATCCCGACTGGTGGTTTGAGTTGACCCCAGAGCGGTCGGCGGCAGTCTACCCAGGGGATCCCACGGTTTTTACAGTAGTGCTGAAGGACAATCCCATCCCCGGTGCCCGCACGGTCAATGTCACGGTGACAGTGCGACTGCTGGAGGGCTATATCCTGCGCTTGATGATGCGGCTGTTGATCCGGCCCCGCCCTGGGATCCACCTCAGAATGCGGATGCCCCAGACGGTCTTTACGGTGCGGCCTCGGGGAACGGTAGCCCTGCCGGTGGAGGTGCAGAATATGAGTCATCAGCCGGTGGATGTGGTGCTGCGTTGCTTGGGCTTGGATCCCAGTTGGTTGCCCCAAGGGCCAGAACGGCGGGTGATGTTGGCTCCGGGACAACGGCAGAAAACCCAATTTGCCTGTCAGCCCCCGGTGGCGGCCAAAGCCCCCGCCCGTCGTTTTCCGTTTGTGATCGCCGCAGCGGTGCAGGGAAGCGAGGCCGCCAAGGTGGAGGCCGATCTCGATATTTTGCCCGTGGGCATGGTGATGTTTTAGTGTGAGACCCCA
Organism: Cyanophyceae cyanobacterium; assembly: GCA_050330615.1. GTDB lineage: Bacteria > Cyanobacteriota > Cyanobacteriia > Thermostichales > Thermostichaceae > JAAUUM01. The sequence goes on along the minus strand of JBHJNR010000454.1, from coordinate 11,668 downwards.
GATGTGTGGATTCCCTATCGAGGGCTGGGCTGGCCCACGTTGGGATCCCCGCCAGCGGTGTTTGCTCTCCAGTTCAAAAACGCCAGCAATGTATCCCAGGTGCTGACCCTAGCGGTCAAAAGTCGCCATACCGACCGCCATCCCCCCCAGATCTCACCGCCCGAATTGCCCCTAGAGCCCGGACAACCGGGATCCCTGGCCCTCCAAATTCAGGCCAAACGGCCCCTGTTGGGATCCACCCATACCCTCAAGGTGGAGGCGATCCCCCAGCTGTCCAACCCCCAACTGGAGGCGGATCCCCCCCAGCGGCAGATCAAGGTTCACCTGCGACCTCTATTACCCCTGTGGTTGCAGGCTGCATTTCTAGTGGCTTTACTAGCCTTGTTGCTGGCCCTGTTGCCTCGCGAAAAACATGTTGCCCCGGTCAATGTGGTGCGCTTTAGTGGGGTCGTGGATCCGGTTTTGAGTGGATCCCAAGATCAGACGGTGCGGGCTTGGCGGGATAATCGTGGTCATTTGCTCTGTCGTTGGATTGGCTGGCAGCGTTGGTGTCTGAGGCCCGAAGGGGTGTTGATCGATGAAACCCAAACGGGCAATCTGGCGGTGACTGCGCTGCGCTATCAGCCCGAGAACAACCGCCAAGTGGCTCTGGGGTTGGAGAATGGCATCATCCAACGGTGGGATGTTAACCAGGCCACCCGCTCAGGGGCCGATTTTACCGAAGCTCGGGATGCCCGCAATGACCGAGTATTGGATCTGCTCTACAACCGGGATTCGCGCTTTTTGTTTAGCGGTCATGGCTCTGGCACCCTCCGGCAATGGGATCTGCAAGCTCAGGGATCCCTGAGCCGAGAATTCCCCGTCCGGTTTGCCATCTATTCTTTAGCCTTGAGCCGGGATCCCGAGGAAACTACCCTGGTGGCGGCTGGACGAGAAAACAGCATCGTGTTGTGGAATTGGCAACAGGAGAATGCCCTGCCGCAGCCCCTCAACTACCCCCCCGGCGGCATCAATGACTACGTGTTTAGCATCACCACCGTCGCTCCCAATTGGCTGGCCATTGCCGACACGTTGGGGCGAGTGACGCTGCTGGATCTGGCTCAATGTCAGGCGGAGTCCAATCTGCTGACCTGCGGTGAGTTGGATGCGTGGCGGCTACAGGATGCCAGTGGTAACGGGATCCCCATTCGTTCCATTGCCATGACCCAGACCGATCAGGGATCCTATTATCTGGCCAGCGGTAGCGATGATGGCACCGTGCGGCTCTGGCGGCTGACCCCCTCAGGGCAACGGGATCGGGATTTTGGATCTGACCGAGATCAGGGCTTGGTGGTGGCCCGCTATCCCACCGAGATCAATAGCGTCGATCTGATTATTCGAGGCCAGCAGATTTTGATCGTGAGCGGATCGGCGGATCAGGAGGTGCGCACCCACACGATGTCTTTGGCTGGGCAGGATGCGCCCTAAACGAGGTCGAAGCGATCAAGATTCATCACCTTGTCCCACGCTGCCACAAAGTCATGCACAAACTTCAGCTGTGAGTCCTGGCATCCGTAGACCTCCGCCAAAGCTCGGAGCTGAGAGTTGGAACCGAAGATCAGGTCGACACGGCTACCCGTCCACTTGATCTCGCCCGTTGTCCGATCGCGCCCCTCAAACTCATTTTGAGCATCAGAGGTCGCTTTCCAGGTGGTGCGAAGGTCAAGCAGATGGACGAAAAAGTCATTGGTGAGGGTCTCAGGTCGGTGAGTAAAGACCCCCTGCTGAGACTGGCCAACGTTGGTATTGAGGACGCGCATCCCCCCGATCAGGACCGTCATTTCAGGGGCGGTGAGTTTCAACAACTGGGCCCGATCCACCAGCAACTCCTCCGCAGAGGCAGCGTGGTCGCCTTGGAGGTAGTTGCGGAAGCCGTCCGCAGTGGGCTGAAGTGGGGCAAAAGCCTCCACGTCCGTTTGCTCCTGGGATGCATCTGTCCGTCCCGGTAAGAAGGGAACTTTGACATCGTGCCCAGCCTTTTTGGCTGCTTGCTCAACACCCGTGCAGCCGCCCAGAACGATCACGTCAGCGAGGGACACGCTTTTGCCACCAGACAGAGCGTTATTGAACTCCTGTTGGATCCTTTCTAGTGTTTGCAGCACCGTTGCCAGTTGGGCGGGCTGGTTAACCTCCCAATCCTTCTGAGGGGCTAGACGAATCCGGGCTCCATTGGCCCCGCCGCGCATGTCGGATCCCCGGAATGTTGAGGCTGAGGCCCAGGCAGTCGAGACCAGTTGGGAGACAGACAGGCCCGATGACAAGATCTTGCTCTTGAGGTCGGCGATGTCCTGCTCATCGATCAATGGGTGGGTGACGGGGGGAATGGGATCCTGCCACACGAACTCTTCGGCGGGAACCTCTGGGCCGAGATAGCGAGAACGGGGGCCCATATCGCGATGGGTCAGCTTGAACCAAGCCCGAGCGAACGCATCTTCTAGCTGATCTGGGTTTTCGAGGAAGCGTCGGGAAATCGGCTCATAGATGGGATCCATCCGCATGGCCATGTCCGCTGTGGTCATGATGGGAGCATGGCGCTTGGAGGGATCATGGGCGTCGGGCGCCGTACCCGCACCCGCGCCATCTTTGGGAGCCCACTGATGGGCACCGGCAGGACTCTTCACCAATTCCCACTCATAGCCGAACAGATTTTCAAAGTAGTTGTTGTCCCATTGCACCGGGTTGGTAGTCCATGCCCCTTCAATGCCGCTGGTGGTGGTATGAGCGCCGAGGCCAGTGCCAAAGCTGTTCTTCCAGCCGCGGCCCTGCTCTTCGATACTGGCACCCGCAGGGGCAGCACCCACCAGTGCCGCATCCCCAGCACCGTGGCATTTGCCAAAGGTATGTCCACCAGCGGCGAGTGCCACCGTTTCCTCGTCCTTCATGGCCATCCGCAAGAACGTTTCGCGAATGTCTCGGCCCGAAGCCACCGGGTCAGGGTTGCCGTTCGGCCCTTCTGGGTTCACATAGATGAGACCCATTTGAACAGCGGCAAGAGGATTTTCCAGTTCCCGATCTCCGGTATAGCGTTTGTCCCCCAGCCATTCGGTCTCAGCACCCCAGTAGATGTCTTCTTCGGGCTCCCAAATGTCTTCGCGCCCGCCCCCAAAACCGCAGGTTTTGAATCCCATCGACTCCAGGGCGCAGTTGCCAGCCAAAATCATCAGGTCGGCCCAAGAGATTTTTTGGCCGTATTTCTGTTTGATCGGCCACAGCAGCATACGGGCTTTATCGAGGTTGGCGTTGTCGGGCCAGCTGTTGATCGGGGCAAACCGCTGGTTGCCAGTGCCTGCCCCCCCGCGACCGTCGCCAACGCGATAGGTGCCAGCACTGTGCCAAGCCATGCGGATGAAGAGCGGCCCATAGTGACCGTAGTCAGCTGGCCACCAATCTTGAGACGTGGTCATCAACTCAAAGATATCTGCCTTCAGGGCAGCATAGTCGAGGCTCTTGAAAGCTTCAGCGTAGTTGAATGTATTCCCCAGAGGATTGGACTTGGATGAATGCTGGTGGAGGATGTTGAGGTTTAACTGATTGGGCCACCAGTCTCGGTTAGACGTGCCGCTACCAGCCGTGAATTTCTGCGCTCCGCCCATAAAGGGACATTTGCTTTCGCTGCTCATCGTCTTCTCCTAGTCTGGGGCAGGGTATTTTTTTAATGTACTGTATGAGCCGAATACAAATTGGGCTGCTGAATCGAGCTTCTAATGGGTTCTTTTGAGATTGAGTTCTTGCTTTTTTGGATTGAGAGCAGGGACAAGCACAAGTGCGAACAATTTGCCCCTGCCGTCCCCCCCGAAGAGACCTTGGCCCCGCCAAGCCCTATTTTTTCAGTCTTACGGCGTACCACTGTACTGTCTGACCAGGCTCAATCTCCACAGCACAAGACGTCTCCAGCAGCCGCAGAGCCTGAGCATCCGGATCCTGATAGCTTTGCAAATCGATATCGATGAGATGAGGATACGCAACCAGCAATTGTGCCAAAAATATCTGTATTTCCTCCCGTGTTAAAAATTGCTCATCGGCAGTCTCTGGCAAGAGCAAAACATAGTGATCATCGGAGCGGAGGGAAGCACGGGGGGATTGGGAGGGCATTAGCGCATTGGGTTCACAACATTGGATCCTGGCTTAATTATCCCTCATCAGCCCGCCAGACTATCTGCTCTGGCCGGATCTACACGCAAAGCGGCTGGCAAATTCACCCGCTGCACCTGGGGCGGATACGGTAACCAGCGGGCGGCTCGATGAGCAAAAGCAGAGGGATCCCCGCTGACAAAAAATCGGGTCAAGGCCATCGAATCGGCTGGCTCCCCTTGTGCAGTGGCAGGAGCCTGGAGTCCCCACAGCTGCAATTCCTGCACCACCGCCTGTGTCAGGGCCACCGCCGGATCCACGATCTGGACGGTCGTGGGCAGCATCGGCCTGATGATGTCTGCCAAAAGGGGATAGTGGGTGCAGCCATAGACGAGGGTATCAATGGTCTGCTCCAGCAAGGGATTTAGGTACTGCTGAGCCACCTGTTGCAACCGCTCCACAGGCATGGGATCCATCTCGATCAAGGGCACAAACTCAGGACAACTCTGCTGCCAACAGAGCACAGATCCCGCTGGGCTGCAGTCGCGGATGGCCCGACCATAGGCTCCACTGCGGGCGGTGGCGGGGGTAGCGATCACCCCAATCCGGGATCCCGTGGCCACCGCCGCCTGAGCAGCCGGTAAGATCAGCCCCAAAATCGGTACATCACAACAGGCCCGGATCTGATCCAACACCAACGCCGACGAGGTATTGCAGGCCATGACGATCAACTTAACGGGCTGAGCCTGCAACCAGGCCACAATCTGGGCCACATAGCCGAAGATCTCTTCTCGGCTGCGCTCGCCATAGGGCAGATGAGCCGTATCACCAAAATAAACAAACGATTCTTGCGGCAGCTCCTGTTGCAGCACCCGCCACACCGTCAGCCCCCCCAAACCACTGTCAAAGATGCCAATGGGCAGATCAGCTATCTCCCCCACAGTCATCCCACTGGCTATAACATCTGCCGTTCCATCATGCGACATCTTAGGCACCCCCATCGTCCCCAACACCATAGGACTCCAACACACTCGACTGTCATCCTAGCTAGCCCAACTTAGGCTGGCCCCTATTCAGTCTGACTGGTGAGCAATCATCACATGCTTTGACACCTGATAGTCTGCCAGTGACTCTGCCGACAGGTCTTTGCCAAATCCCGATTGCTTGAAGCCCCCGTGGGGAGCCTCTGAGGCCAGAGTGAGGTGGGTGTTGATCCAGACGGTGCCAAACTCCAGATCCCGAGAAAACTGGAGGGCGCGATCGAGATCTTTTGTCCAAACCGATGCCGCTAGCCCGAAGGCCACATCGTTGCTTAGGTGCAATGCCTCTGCTTCAGTCTCATAGCCATGAAGCGTGATCACAGGGCCAAACACCTCCTGCTGGACGATTTCGGAATCGTGGGCTGCATCTGCTATGACTGTCGGAGCAAAGAAGTAACCCTGCTCAATCGGGATCCCTCCCCCGGTTAGGATCTGAGCTCCAGCAGCACTGGCCCGTTCCACAAAGTCCTGCACCCGATCTCGATGCACCTTGGACACCAGCGGCCCCATCTCCACCTCCGGGTCAAAGGGGGATCCCACCGTAATGGCTTGCATCTGTTCCACAACGGCGGCAGCAAACTCTTTGAGCTGGGCCTGGGGCACATAGATGCGGGTGGCGGCGGTGCAGTCCTGGCCGCTATTAAAGGTGGCGGCAGCGGCAGCTTCTTCGGCAACAGTCTCCAGATCAGCATCGGCTAACACAACAAAAGGAGCCTTGCCCCCCAGCTCCAGATGCACCCGCTTGAGGCTGTCGGCAGCGGTTCGCATGATGGTTTTGCCGGTAGCGGTGGATCCCGTCAGACTGACCAAACGAATGTCGGGATGTTCTACCAAGGCTTGTCCGGCTTGGTTGTCCCCCGTAATCACATTCACCACCCCCGGCGGGATCCCAGCTTCAGCGGTCAATTCCGCCAACATCAGCGTGGTCAGGGGCGTCTGGGGGGCGGGCTTGAGCACCACCGTACAGCCTGCCGCCAGAGCTGGGGCGATCTTCCACACCGCCATCATCAAGGGAAAATTCCAGGGGGTGATCTGGGCGCAGACCCCAACGGGATCCCGGCGATGGAGGGAGGTGTAGCCCGCCACATACTCGCCCATGCCCTGCCCTTGGGCCTGCCGCGCCGCCGCCGCAAAAAAGCGCAAATTGTCAATGGCGAAAGGCAGATCGGCCCCTAGACTAACCGCTTCGTAGGGCTTGCCGGTGTTCTCCGATTCCACCCGAGCAAAGTCATGGATTTTGGCCTCCAGCAGATCCGCCAGCTTCCACAGCGCCTTGGAGCGGTCTGCCGGGGTCAACCGTGACCAGCGCCCATCCTCAAAAGCCGCCACAGCCGCCTGTACCGCTCGATCTACATCCCCAGGACTGGCACAGACAACCTCCGTCAAAACGGATCCCGTGGCAGGATTGTTGACAACGAGGGGAGAGAGGCGATCAGCACTATCCACCCACGTACCATTGATCCAGAGCTTCGTGTGCATGGCCATGAGTCCCAGCTAAGGGCTTGAGGATGATCGTCATCATTGTAATCTCTGCAACATTTTTCCTGACCCACGGTTCCAGTCGAGTTTTCCTCCAGTCATAGAGTCCTCCCCGTCAAGACAAAGGGGCAAGCCAGACCCAAAGGGATCCCATGAGAGACAATAGCGGGTGGTGTTTGGGGCTAGGCCAGTTGTGAAGGACGATTTACCCGCTGAGCAGCAAGATCTGGGAGCAGTTGAGTTAGCAGCATCCGATGCAGGTGTTGTGGTGCCATCGACAGCCCAGCCCGGATCTGGGTCTCGCTCGTTAGCCGGGGTGGCGGGTCTAGTGGCGGTGGCCACCCTATTGAGCAAGGGCTTTGGCTTTTTGCGACAGACGTTGATCGCGGCCATTTATGGCTCTGGGGCGGAATACAGCGCCTTTGCGGTGGCGTATGTACTGCCCGGCTTCCTATTGATCCTGTTGGGGGGCATCAATGGGCCGTTTCACAGCGCCATCGTCAGCGTCCTGAAAAAATGGCGACCGGGCCAGCAACCGGGACAGGAGACAGCCCCTGGTCCCTCGATTTGGTTGGAGTCCATTGCCACCTTGGTGGGGATCCTGCTCTGTGGGGTGGCGATTGGCCTGATCGTGGGGGCGGATCCCTTGGTTCGATTGATCGCGCCAGGGGCGAGCGATGCCGTTCATCAATTGGCGGCGGTGCAGTTGAGGATCATGGCCCCCTTGGCTTTGTTGTCGGGGCTGATTGGCATCGGCTTTGGGGCGCTCAATGCCGCAGAACATTTTGTCTTACCCGCCCTCAGTCCCCTCTTGTCCAGCGCCATGGTGATTGGGGTTTTGGTGCTGTTTGGCTGGACTCGCAATCCCTATCTGCTGGCGTGGGGGGTTGTAGCGGGGGCGGCAGCTCAGTGGGTGGCCCAGATCCCGTTGCAGAGCCGGTTGGGCTTGGGACAGCCTCGGCTGCGCTTTAACTGGGGATCCCCGGAGGTGAAAACGGTAGGACTGTTGATGCTGCCAGCGGTAATCTCCTCGGGCATGATTCACATCAATGTTTATGTGGATATGTTCTTCGCCTCCTTTATTCCCGGAGACCGCACCATCGGCAACTTGGGCTATGCCCAGCTTTTGGTGCAGACCCCTCTTGGGATCCTGTCCAATATGGTGCTGGTGCCGTTGATGCCGCTTTACTCTCGGCTGGCCATGCCAGAGAGTTGGCCCGAATTTCGCCATCGCATCCGCCAGGGGCTGCTTGTGACTGCGATCTTGATCTTGCCCGTCTCGATGCTATTGACGGTGCTAGCCCGCCCCATCGTCCAAGTGGCCTATGAACGGGGGCGTTTTAGTCCTGAGATCACCCTCGAGGTGGCGGCGTTACTGAGTGCCTACGGCATCGGCATGTTGTTTTATCTGTTGCGGGATGTGGTGGTACGCATCTTTTATGCTCTCGAAGATGGCCGTACCCCCTTACTGGTCAGTGGCCTAGCCATTGGCTTCAATGCCCTGTTTGACTGGCTTTTGGTGGATGCTTTTGGGGCACCAGGACTGGCGCTGGCTACGGCAGGGGTGAATGGGGTGGCGCTGGTGGTATTGGCCATTGCCCTAGAACGACGACTACATCCCTTGCCCTGGGGACCCATCCTGCGGATCCTGGGACTCTTGATTGCCCTGACAGGGGTTTCTGCTGCCCTCACCGCTGGCGTTTGGTGGGGTTGGGTGGCTGGTATCGGCCAAGAGACTCTACTCAAGACCATAGCCGGAGCTAGTCTGGCGGGGTTAGTGGGGATCAGCAGTTATGGCTGGGGGGTGAGTCGGATCGGAATCCCAGAGGTGGAGGAGGTGGCCCAACGGCTGGCCCAAATCTATCGCAAATTGCCTTTGCTACACTGAGGATACCGGTAAAAATTCTGCTGGGAATAACGTATTTCTATGGGCAGAATGTCGTGATCTGATGATAGAAAGGATCCCATTCAGGGTAACCTCTGGGGAGTCAAGTTGATTTTGGATCTCTGCCATTCATTCAGTATCAAGTGCGATTCAATTGCTCTTCAAACTTGTGATATACAAGGCCTTCACCTCTGTGCTTGATCTAGGCAAGTATTGAGTTAAACTAAGCATACCTTGAAGGCAAATGTCTTGGAAGGCAAATGTCTTGGGTCTGACTGGCTTTTGAAATATATTTCCCTGTTGTTTATACCGATAGCAGCATGACTGCCTCCGACCCCTCGCCAAGTGATCCAGAGCAACACCAATCCAGCCCAACTGAGGCTGAAACGGGTGCTGCAAGTTCTGCTTTGGATCCAAACTCTAGCGGGGGAAAAGAGCCGATTGGACAAATACTCAAACGTGCTGGATTGCTGAGCGATTCCCAGATTCAGCTGGCTTTGATGGATCAAAATCAGCACAATCTCCTGTTTGGAGAGATATTGGTGATGCGGGGATGGCTGAAGCCCCAAACCATCAATTTCTTCTTGGACAGCTTTCGCAGGGCTTACCAAGCCAGCCAAATGACCATTCCTCAGCCTGAAGAGATCCCCAGCGCCCCTAGGCCCAGTGTGCCGGATCCCACGAAGCACACCCCTCATTCAGATCACTCTGATATGGTCCCTAGTTCCCAAGTCAGTCCCAGTTCACAGCCGCAGCCAGACCCCCCTCCAGCGGCTCCGGTTCCCACCCTTTCGGCTGAGATTCCTAATTTTGGCGAAGAGATTGACTTCTCTCAGTTGGAGCAGGCCATCACGGACTACGACGATCTATCCCGCTACCTGACCCAATCCAAAGCTGAGCGGCCCCGAGGAACCCATCCAGCTAATCATCGCCCCACCAATCGGGCTAAAACCAACGGACGAGAGGTCGATGGATTTGCCTTAGAGGCTGATCTAGATGATGAAGACTCTGCGGATCTATCTTTTGAGCAGGGGCTATCTGAAGCGGAATTACGCGCTTTGCTCGAACTCGATTGAAGATTAAAGGCTACTTGAAACAGGTCGCCTCTTCTCACCCTTACGTCTCATCCGTTACCAAGGGATCCCTATCCCCCACCACCCATAGATAGAGGGAATAGCGGTTGATCACATCCGAAACCTCCGCAGTCTGGGTGGGCAACCAGTCTCCCATATCAAAGCTATGGGTCAAGACTCGGGATCCCGGCTTCAGCTCCGTCTGCAATTTGTGGCGGAGTTTGAGATGAGCAGCAGGCAAGAGATAAGCCGTCACTACCGTTGCCGTAGATAGATCAGTAGTCAGTAGATCTTGGATCTCAAATGTGACCTGATCCGTCAACCTCAGTTCCTCAGCCCTGGCCCGTGCCTCTCGGATCCGCTCGGGATCAACATCTACCCCGACGCTCTGGGCCCCTCGTCGGGCTGCTGCCAGCGGGATCCGACCATCTCCACAACCCAAATCGTAGAGCCTATCGCCCGATCCCACCTGTCCTAGGTCAAGCAAGGCTTCGATCACCTGCGGCAATGTGCGGACATAAGGGGCCAGATAACCCGGCGGGAGGACAGGCTGGACACGAAAAAAGGGATCCCCTGTTTTCGGGCCAAATCCCCTGCTGTTGGGTTTCTGTCCGAACGACTTGTGGGGCTTGCTCATATCTCCAACTCCAAAAACGGTTCTATCAGCGGCAGTGGGGTCTTGACCCAATCGGATCCCGTCAATAGGCCATCCCGAAACAGGTGGGCAGCACGAGATTGATAACGGTCGGGATTATAAGCCAACCAGAGGATCCGTTTCACCTCTAGGCCCGCCACTGGCAACTGAATCAGGTCGCCGCGATCCAACTCTGGCTTGACCGCCGAGCGAGATAGAAAGGCCACCCCCAAGCCCGCCTGAACCGCCCGTTTGATCGCTTCAATCGAACTTAATTCCACACTGGATCGCAAGGTAGCAGGATCCACCCCAGCTTTGTGCAGGGCTCGATCCAAAGTCTGGCGGGTAGAGGACTGGGCATCAAGGCTGATGTAGCGGAGCTGCGATAGATCCGCCACCACGAGGGGGATTGGGTCTAACTCAGGATCCCGTTGGGCTAATAAGTCAATACCGTGGGGATGTTCGCGGGCGGTGACCAGCACAAACTGATCTTGGGCAAAGGGGGTGACGGTCAAGCGGGGCCGCAATTCGGTGGGGATCTCGCCCCCCACAATGGCCAGATCCAATTCGCCACTGACCAGTTTGTGGGCAACCCGTCGAGTGGACTGCACCAATAACTGCACCGAGATCTGAGGATAGCGATGCCAAAACTGGCCGATCAGCTGGGGCATGACATAGGTGCCCACTGTTTGGCTAGCGCCCAATAACAGGATGCCGCGTTTCATTTCGTCTAGATCTGTCAGGGCGCGGCGGGCCTCCTGACAGAGCTTGAGGATACGGTCGCCATACTCCACCAGGGTCTGTCCGGCCTCGGTGATGTAGACCTGTCGCCCACCTCGGTTAAACAGCACCACCCCCAGTTGTCGCTCTAGGTTCTGCACCTGAAGACTGACTGCTGGCTGAGACAGATAGAGGCTATCTGCCGCCCGCCGAAAACTGCCATGCTGAGCAATCGCTCGCACAATAAGAAGCTGATCAAGCGTAAATAAGGGATCCTGCTCTGCCATGGTTTCTCGCTACTGTTCTCCAACTGTACCTGCTGGAGATGTGACCTGAGAAAAACGGGATCCATCCATAACCCATCTCACTCTGCTTTATCGTGTGCCGATTCCTATTCCTCGGGATCCCCGGCATTGGCTTGAGAATCTGGCTGAGAGGTGGAGGGATCCCTGCGATCTGACAGTCGTTGTTCGATATCTAGAAAGGTGTCTAGTAGTAGTCGGCGGGCTTCCAGTTTCCAGCCCCATCGCTGCACACCGATGGCGGCGGCACCTCCGGCCACAGCCGCCACCCAGCCCAAGGGTTGAGCCAGGATCCCTTCCAATAGGCCCAATCCAGCGATTCCCCAGAAGGGCAAGGCCATCGTCTGGCGCTGTTTTTCCACCAGGCGCTGCACCCAATTGGATCCCGTCAGCTCAGATTCCAAGGCGTGCCGTACCTCTTGTTG
>JBHJNR010000453.1:0-10579 GCA_050330615.1 Cyanophyceae cyanobacterium | reverse complement strand
CAGCGAAAGCCATCTGCAACTGTTGCCAGAGACAGGACTGTTTGCCGGGACGGTCTCCACCGCCAATTCGGGTGGGTTTGCCTCCATTCGTACCCGCTCCATGGAGCCGCCGCTCGATCTGAAGGGCTATCAGGGTTTGGTGCTACGGGTGATGGGGGATGGCAAACGCTACAAACTCTTTGTGCGGACAGATGCAGGCTGGGATAGTCTTGCCTATTCCCACTCCTTTGACACGGTGCCGGGACAATGGTTGACCATTGAGAGCCCCTTTGCCAGCATGATCCCCACCTTTCGGGCCAAAACCATCGCCGATGCCCCGCCGTTGGATCCCAGTCGGATCCGATCGCTGCAAGTGATGTTGAGTCGATTTGAGCAGGATAAACAGCTCAACCCATTATTCTCGCCGGGGCCATTTGGGCTGCAACTGGGTTATATCGGTGCCTACGGTGGGATCCCAATGCCTCAGTGGATCATCGTATCCAATCAAGATCCAGCCCTAGAGCAAGATCCAATCCAGAGTTTGCAGAGCACTGGCATCCGATATCAAATCGTTTCACCTAGCTCAGCAGGATGGCCCACTCAAGTGGGATCCCTGGTGGGCTGTGAAACACCATTGGCTGCCATGAGTTAACTCAGTCTTCGCGATTGACCTGACCAAATTCCAATTCGACTGGGGTATCGCGGCCAAAGATGGAGATCAAGGCCTTCAATTTGCCCCGCTCGGGTGAGACTTCGATCACTTCGCCGTGGAAGCCTTGGAAGGGGCCGGTCAGCACCTCGATCTTGTCCCCCACCGCCATCTCGATTTTGAGGGGCACATCCTCAGTATCGGTGCGGCTAAAGATGCGCTGCATTTCAGAGTGGCTTAGGGGTCTGGGGGTAACATGCCCCCGGCCTCGTCCATAACGGCGGCGTTCTTCGGTGCCCACAAAGTTGATCACGTTGGGGGTACTTTTGACCACCTGCCACGAATCATCGGTCATATCCATCTTGACCAAGACGTAGCCTGGAAACACCTTCTCTTCGGTGCCTTGGCGCTTGCCCCCTTTATCCAACTTAAATCCTGACTGCTTCGGAATCACCACCTCGGCAATCTTGTCCTGGGCATCCAGGGCGATGGCCCGCTGCATCAGTGTGCTCTGGACTTTGTTCTCACAACCTGAGGCCACCTGAACGATGTACCAGCGGAAAATTCGTTTGCGTTTTTTGCCTTCCCCCGACTCAGGCAAGTCCACTGAGTCATCGTCGTCCGATGAGGTGGCATCGAGTGTGAGGCCATGAAGTTGTTCAAAATCTTGATCAAGCATGATCCTGTTCCCTATCTATCTGCTGTTCCCTCTCTTCTTGCCAAGATTTCACCCACCTGTTTAGGTGATGACTGGCTCTAAAACCCAGCTATCTGGCAAAATCACATCCCTTACTAGGGATCCCAGTGGCCAGCTCAGCCTAAAAAATCTGAGAGGCACCCCAGCTAAAGAATTGGTCGATGGAGTAAATGAAGGCCGCGAACAGCAGCACAATCAGCAACACCGCAGTGGATTCGCCGATCAGCTGTGTCCGGCTGGGCCAAACCACCTTGCCGAGCTCATCGCGGGTGCCAGCCAAAAAACCTGCGATGCCTTTGGGCTCGCTGCCCGCAACTTTGGAACTCCCGCGTGCACTGGGATCCAACCGATCCTCAGGTTTGGGAGATACTTTTTTGACTTTGTTGGAGGGACTGCTTTTAACCACGGGACTCAACTCCTTGGGGACAAACTCTCAACCAAACTCACTCAACTAAATACTGGCCCAACTAGACATTGATCTTCGACCTTTACACAGGTGGCTTTCGACCAGAACGGTCTAATTTATAGAAATCTAATCTATTCTTTGCACTTTATGAGGGCTGGAGTCTTGGGGCAGACAGGGCATGAAGGGGTGTGAACGCGTCCTGGAGGACTTGAACCCCCGACATTCGGTTTTGGAGACCGACGTTCTACCAACTGAACTAAGGACGCTCATCTAGGCTGAACAGAGCTTGCTCTGAAATGACTGATGTCTAACAAACTGCTGCTCAAGACATAGCTTAACAGCTTTGAGCCGCTCACCGAAAGGGTCCTGTGCAAATCTCAGCTTCCCTACAGGCGTTGGGCGGCTCTCTACCACCTAATCATTTGCAGACCTATCTGCCAAAACCCACGGAATAGGGATCCGGCTCAGGCAGACAGATCTGCCTGCATACTACTAAATGGGGCGGCTGGGGTGCTGCTTGATACGGGTGGCCTTGCCGACCAAATTCCGCAAGTAGTAGAGCTTGGCACGGCGGACTTTGCCCCGACGTAAAACATTGATGGATTCGACGCGAGGGGAGTGGAGCAGGAAGACCCGCTCGACACCGATGCCCTGGAAGACTTTGCGAACGGTGATGGTGCGGTTGATGCCACTGTTACGGGCTGCAATCACGATGCCTTCATAGGGCTGGATCCGCTCTTTGCCCCCCTCTTGAATCCGGACGCCAATGCGAACCCGATCTCCGATAAAGATCTGGGGCAGATCCGTTTTCAAATACTCTTCTTCAATGGAGCGGATAATCGCTTCGGCATTCATGGGGTTGGTGTCCAAACTCGCGATCATTGATGGTAGCAGATAACAGCACATCCTGTCAGATTTGTTTTCATCTTTGTTCTTAACCAGTCCTCTCATCTGCCAGGTCTACGAGGGAAGGGTGAGGCCATCTTCTCTTATAACCACCTTGGCGATACGGCCCCTTCAATCATTAGCTTGTCCAGCTGTTCAGCTCCAGATCTTTGACCAGAGCTGAAGGAGCCGTCCCTTGCCTATGGCTGTGGTGCAACGGTTTATTCTTGCATTAAAGAATTGAGCTGAGCCAGACCTCGCTGTACGCGCCGAGTGATGGTCATGGGGCTGACTCCGATGTACCGAGCGGTTTGTTTGCGAGTCATGTCTTTCAGGTAAATCAGCTCTAGGATTTGACGAGTCTGATCTTCCAATTGAGAGAGAGCCCGCTGTAACTGTTGCCGATCCTGCTCCATATGCTGGTGTTCTTGATCTTTGGCATCCGGTAAGAGATCTGCCAGGGTCAAACTAGAGTCAGAGCTGGCTTGCTGGGATCCCATCTGGGCATCTAAGCTCATGGGCATATGGTTGAGTTGAGACTGTTTGGCCGAACGCCAATCTTGGACACTCACCCCCAAAGCAGAGGCCACTTCTCCATCGCTCGGGGTTCGACCCAACTCTCCACTGAGCAACGTCATCATCTGTTGCCCTTGCCGTTGCAAGCTCTGCCAGCGGCGGGGGATCCTCACCATCGTGCTCTGATCCCGCAAATAATGAAGAATCTCACCCCGGATATAGGGCACGGCAAAGGAGCTAAAAGCATAGCCATGTTGTGGGTCAAACCGTTCAATCGCCCGGATCAGGCCCATGGATCCCAATTGTTCTAGATCCTCATAGGGCACAGTTGATTGCTTACTAAAGCGATGCGCAATCCGGCGCACCAAGCCAATATTCAGTTCCACCAGGCGATTACGGAGATGAACAGACGGACGACGGCGGTACGCTGCTAAGATTTCAACCGTTTTTTCATGCCGATGTGTCTTTTCAGTGGTGTTTTTGGTGTCGCTGAGCTGGAGGGTACGGAGCTGGTGAGGAGCCACGGGATCCCAAGAAGGGAGAGGACAAGAGTTCATAGGAGGATAAGGGTAGCATCTATAACCATTATCATGAGATGACTCATTTCACACAAGCGTTGTTCTACTGTATCAACCTCAATGATGTTGTCAGCGATACCAATTGTTTCAAAATCATACCGGTTCCCAGAGACGAGCCTGGGCTAACCCTCTCAGGGATCCCATGCCCATAGTCTCTGCGTACTTAGGTGTAAGAAATTAACAGCTAATACTGGGGGAAACTACGACTTGACCCAGACTCCTTGAAACACCTGTTGAGCTGGGCCTGTCATCAGTACTTGCTGCCGAGATTGATCCCATTCAATACGCAGGGATCCCCCTGGTAGCTCAATGGTGGCCGCAGACTCCAACCGTCCTGTCAGGACACCCGCCACCAATACCGCACAAGCCCCTGTGCCACAGGCCAAGGTTGCGCCAGCCCCTCGCTCCCAAACCCGCATCTTGACCCGTTTGGGATCCAACACTTGGACAAACTCGGTGTTGATTCGCTGGGGGAAAGCAACATGGTGTTCAAACTGGGATCCCACTCCCGCCAAGTCTATGGCGGCAACATCCTCCACAAACACCACGGCATGAGGGTTACCCATGCTGACACAGGTGACCTGCCAATCTTGTTGAGCAACCTGGATCGGCACCTCCACCACTTTCTGGGTTGGATCAACCAGGGTGGTAGGAATTTCAGCGGCCAATAGATGAGGGGATCCCATCTCTACTTGCACCATGCCATCCGCTTGCAATCGCGGCACGATCAGTCCCGCCAACGTTGCGATGCGATAGGCTCCATCCTGAGGGGCAATACCCAAATCTGAGATGAAGCGGGCTAGACACCGGATACCGTTGCCACACATTTCCGGCTCGGAGCCATCGCTATTGATGATCCGCATGGCGAAATCGGCCGGAGTATCGCCCGATCCCTGCGAGGGCACTGCATCGGCGGGCAACAGAGCGATCACCCCATCGGCCCCTACCCCAAAATTGCGATCACAAATCTCGATTGCCGCATCAGCCGAAAGGGTCAGTTCAGAGCTGTGACGGTGATCGACCAGAACAAAGTCGTTGCCCAAGCCGTGGTACTTCCGAAAAACCAGCTCTGTCATTGTGTCCTGCTACCTTGTTCTATTCTGTCGCGGTGGTGGTGGTCACGGAACGGGGAGACTTGCGAACTTAGCCATCCCTATGGAAAAGTTAGTGCTATTTTACTTTTGCAGAATTGTAGCGCACCTACTGCCCAACTGAGTTCTCCAATCTCACTCCCCTTCCCCAAGATGAAGGGGGTGTCTACGAACGACTGTATGCCCCCAATGGCCTCATCAACTCACCGGCAGGGAATGGCTAAAGGATCTATTTCTAAGGATCTATTTCTTCAGACGTTGATAAAAATCCTGATAGGTGAGCTGAAGGCCTTGACTGAGGCTAATTTGGGGGGCCCAATCCAACAACGTTTGGGCCTTAGTGATATCAGGGCAGCGTTGGCGAGGATCATCTTCTGGCAGAGGGCAGAACCGCAAGGCTGATGGGCTTTGGGTCAGGCTCAGTACCTGTTCTGCAAGCTCTCGGATGGTAAATTCCCCCGGATTGCCTAAATTAATCGGGCCAAGCTGGGTACTGTGCATCAGCCTGATCAACCCATCCACCAGATCCGAGACATAACAAAAGCTGCGGGTCTGGGATCCATCTCCATAGATGGTCAAATCGTGGCCTTGGATGGCTTGAACAATGAAGTTGCTCACCACGCGACCATCATCGGCACGCATGGCTGGGCCATAGGTATTAAAGATACGAGCCACCCCGATGTTGGTCTGGTATTGGCGGTGATGATCAAAAGCAATCGTTTCGGCCAGTCGCTTCGCTTCGTCGTAGCAGGCGCGGGGGCCAATGGGATTGACATGCCCCCAATAGGTCTCTGGCTGCGGATGAACTTCGGGATCCCCATACACCTCAGAGGTGGAAGCGATCACAATCCGGGATCCCTGCTGTTGGGCCAGTTCTAGCAGGTTGTAGGTGCCCCAGACCCCGGTGCGGATGGTCTGCAAGGGATCGGATTGGTAATGCACCGGAGAGGCAGGGCAGGCCAAATGATAGATCTGATTGAACCGGATACCCTCTGGGGGTGTCCAAGGGTGAATGATATCCTGTTGGACAAACCCAAAGTGGGGATTGTCTTTGTGGGGCGCAAAATTGACGGGATCCCCGGTGGAGCAGTTGTCCAGGCAGGTAATCTGATGGCCTGCCTCCAAAAGACGAGTGATCAGGTGGGATCCGATAAATCCAGCTCCACCCGTAACGAGAATGTTCATAGAAAGATTCTTAATCCAGCCATAGTGAAGAGATCGTGAATTCGGGTAGTAGTGAGCAAGCCTGAGTCTTAGCGACCCATCTGAATAATCTCAAACCCGGCAGCCTGAAGAATCTCACGATCCAAGGCGTTCCGCGCATCTAACAGAATAGGAGTTCGCATGGCTGCTTTGAGCTGGGCCACATCCAGAGTTTGAAATTCGTCCCATTCAGTCACCAAGACCAAAGCATCACATTTTCGCGCCATCTGATAGGGATCCTGGGCCAGCTCAACTTTGGCAAGAGCAGGATGCGACGCAGTGGAGATGGCTGGATCATAGGCCCGCACCTCTACCCCTAAGGTATGCAGGGCATAGATTAGATCGAGGGATGGGGCCTGCCGCAGATCATCGGTATTGGGCTTAAAGGTGAGACCCAGGAGTCCTACTGTCTTGCCCCGCAAAATCTTGAGGGTCTTTTGCAGTTTCTCGATCACCTGTTGGCGTTGGAACTGGTTGACCGTAACCACTGCCTTGAGCAAATGAGCCTCATAACTGCTATCAGCGGCGGTGCGGATCAGGGCCGCAATATCTTTGGGGAAACAACTGCCTCCCCAGCCCAATCCAGCCTTGAGAAACTTCGGGCCAATGCGGGAATCAAGGCCGATGCCATGAGCAACCTGGGTAATGTCAGCCCCTACTCGGTCACAGATATTGGCGATCTCATTGATAAAGCTGATCCGGGTAGCCAGCATAGCGTTAGCGGCATATTTGATCATCTCGGCAGAGGCCAGATCAGTGACCACCAGCGGAATAGGAGCGCCAGACTTGCCCTGCAAAATGGGGCTGTAGACCTGCCGCATGATCTCGATGGCCCGAGGGCTATTGGAGCCAATTACAATCCGCTCAGGATGCAAGGTGTCTTCAATGGCGCTGCCTTCCCGCAAAAATTCTGGGTTGCTAACCACATCAAAATTTGGCAACTCGGCATTGGCGGCAGTCGGTTCAGCTTGGTCGTAGCCTTTTTCGATCAAGTGGCTGACCCAATCCCCGGAGCCAATCGGGACGGTGGATTTGTTGACGATGACTCGATAGTGGCGATCTGACTGGGATCCCAAGGCTTTGCCAATGGCTTGGGCGACCGCCTCGACATACTGGAGGTCGGGATCCCCGTTGGGCAAGGGGGGGGTGCCAACCGCGATAAAGATGACGTCCGACTGGGGGAAAGCTGACTCAAGATCAAGGCTGAAGTGAAGGCGGTGTTTTTGGGCTTCCTGTTGAACCAGGGCTTCCAATCCTGGCTCATAGATGGGAATGCGGCCTTGTTGTAATTGGTCTATTTTGGCGGCATCTTGGTCAATACAGGTGACAGTGTGACCAAGGTGAGCTAGACAAGCTCCAGTAACAAGACCAACATATCCTGTACCAATAATGACAATTCGCATACTTCAGTCTTTATCCTGATGATGGGGCGTACAGGCAGACGCCCTCAAGCATACCCCATTTTTTTAAAACGTTCACCTCAGCTCTGCCGCTTCAAACTTGTACTATATTTGCAATGTGAGCTCAAGCTAAAGCTCCGAACTCTCAGTGTGAGTTGAGCGGTTTGAGCCAAAAGGTGCACTAATCTCAACCTTTTGCATTGAACGTTACTCAGGAGGCTGGATGAAAAGTCGTGGTGAACGAAATCGGAAGCGCTCACAGCGACGGGCAATCTATTGCCCTGTGCATGGTACTCATATGGATAGCGTCAGCCCTAAGTACCCCCTTTTTGCTGATACAGCAGGCCAACTTCAGGTCAGGGGGATGAGTAATAAGACTTCGCGGCTAGTTATGGCTGCCTATGATGGGGTTGTGCCGCTGGTGGGCGAGTGGATCGAAGAGTTTTGGTGTTCCGCTTGCCAGGAGTCTAAGTGGTACCACATCAAAAAGACTGATGAGCGCCAGTATGAGGTCAAATTAGCCCCCCAAGACCTATGGCTAAATGCCAGTAAGGTCGTCAATCCCTTCCAAAATCCCACGGTGAGCGAATACAGTTTTCGGGCTTCCAAGGGTTACAGTGCCTACGGGGTCAAGGGATTTAATGCCCTCAAGTGAGGCCCAGTGCTTCCCCCTCTGGCCAGAGGATGGAGGCCAATCAAGGGCTTGACGATTGGGATCCCTTTTGGAAGAGTCATGGCTGGGATCCCCACATCGGCAGATATCTCCTAACCTCGGATTCGACAAATTGCTGCACTGACCAAACTGGATCCACCACAGCCTGAAGCAGAAGCTTCAGCGGTAGGAGGGGGTGCAAATGAGGTATTGACCAGCTGAAAAGAGACAGGTTCAGCCTTGGGAGCTGGGGCTGCCTGGGGCGGCGCGGTTGGCTGGGGTGTTGGCGGAGGGGTTGGTCGAGGCGTCGCCACTTGGACTGGAGGCGCAGCTGTTGGCACCGCAACAGGTCGAGGAGTAGAAGGCTGCGGGGGAGCCGGTCTGGGGGAAAGAGGAGCAGCTGCAATCGGAATCGCAGCGACTGGGGCAGGCGGAGACGGTGCCTCCACTTCCTCAAGAAAGTAGAGAATCGAGGAGCGGACGCCAGGATCAGGCTCCAGATAGAATCCGTTGTTTTGCACCAGTTGAGCTTGCAAGGCTGGGTAGGCCGGTCGATAGCGCTTTAGGCGCAGGGCTTGAACCGCCTCCCGGCGCACCGTGGCATCTTTACTCATACTCAAGGCTTGCTCTTCCAGCAGTTTGGCGTTTTGGTCGCCATCGTACAGGCTCACCACCTCAGCTTGAGTGAAGTTGAAACCATCTCTGACGATGGCCGGAGCGGGAGTGGTGGGTTGTAACTGTTCCACCTGGACGGGAGGGGCGTAACTGGAAGCCGCTGGAGGAGCTGCCACTGGTGAAGAACTGAGGTTGACAGAATTAGCTGGGGGTTCGGGCGATGCGATTCGGGCCACCACCGCTGGAATATCCAGTTGCCGGGTAAAAGACTCCCACAGGGTATCGCCAACGCTGGCATAGAGGGTGCCTGCTGTTTCGAACTCTATCAGGGCATCTTGAAAGCGCCCCTGACTGCGGCGGGCGGACGCGATGCCATAGTGAGCCGGGGCATCATTGCGATTCAATTCGATGGCTCGTCGGTAGGCACTGATGGCGTCTTCTAGCTTGGTGAGGGCCAGATCACTGAGGGCGATGCGGGTCATGCCCACGGGATCCCCTACCAATGAGGTGGGCTGAAGCTCTGCTGGCAGGGCAGGCAACCACGGAGAATCTGTGACAAAGGGTAGTGCTGCCATCAATAATGGTGGTCGCTGCGGATGATGCTCAGCGTAAGAGGCTACTTGGGTCTGGAAGTATTGGGCTGTAGCGGAGGGCAAAGCGGCAATCAATTTGAGTGGATCGGCTGCACGGGCAATCAGCCGCGCTTTTTCTCCAATCTCATAGCGGACATAGCCCAGATCCCGAAATCCATCCGGGCGATCAGCAGCCAGCGTGGTGACTTGGGTGTAGTCTGACTCGGCATCCTCCAAGTCTCCCAAGTCAAAGTGGGTCAGTCCCCGGTTGGAGAAGGCGGTGGGATAGGTGCGTTGTTGACCTTGCGCCGTTTGGATCGATTCCCCCAGCGATTGGAGTGATTGGGTCAAATCGCCATCCAGATACTCCGCCACCCCGCGACCGTTGTAACCCCGCTCCCGAAACTCGAAACGGACTTGGGGATCCACAGAAGTGTCAAAGGATTGGCGGGCTTGGGGGTAGTCCTGCTGTTGAGTATGGACAATCCCTTGCAGATAAAAGCCCTGCCCAAAAGTGGTATCCAGTTCGGTGGTCTTGCGAAAACTCTCTAGAGCCTCACCACTTTGATTTTGGGCCAGTTGGGTGATGCCCAGATTATTGAAGATATCCTCGGGTCGTAGTCGCTCCAATGATTCCGGTCGGATCTGGTACTCCTGAGCGGCCTTCTGGTAATTCTCAGAGGCAAGCTCCAATTGACCCAGATGATCGTAGGCCACCCCCAGATCGTAGAGGCTATCCACATCGTAGGGGTTGAGTTCTAGAGAGCGGCCGAGGATATCAACGGCGTCTTCATACCGTTCCAATTGCACCAGGGATCCCCCCAAATAGCGGAGAGGGGGCAGAGCACGAGGATTGATCTCTAGAGCTTGTAAAAAGACTCCCGCCGCTTCGGCATATTGGCCCTGATTGTAGAGAGCTACCCCTTGGTTGTGCAGCTGATCAAGGGACTGGGAGCGGACAGGCACCACCAGACCCACCAGGATCCCGAGTAGCACCGCTAGCACCACCAAATATTGACGTACCCGCACCGGCAAAAAAGCTTTCATGACCTGAGCCCACCCTGACCCCATTCGGTAGGATCCTCAGCCAAAGGACGGGATCCCTTTACTCATGCAGCTTAACAAAGCCGACTTCCCGCATGACATCAGACTTCAGTCGAGAAGGAATACTAGCTGCCCCCCAAGGTGTTGACATCCTCCCCGCCCTTGAAGGACGGGGATTCGGTTTAGGCAAACAATAGCAATTGCAATTGCTGGCCGTCCCGACAGGTTGACGCTTCACCGGATGCTGCTGGCAAGCCAGACTTATGCGTTCCTCCACGTCCGTTTAGAGTCT
>JBHJNR010000452.1:0-3977 GCA_050330615.1 Cyanophyceae cyanobacterium | reverse complement strand
CGCTGTTGTCGAGCAAGCTGTTTCTGCCCTTGCCGATAGAACTGTGGGATTTGCACCCCAACCCCATCAGAGGTAGACAAGACCTTCTCTAGGCCAACATCAATGCCCACTGCCTTCTTGATTTCACTCACTCCTAACGATTCGGGAACTGTCCCATCTTCCAAACTCAGACTCACATACCACCCATCCGCCTACTGATGGGATCCCCCCCATCCAGGGGGCTGGTCTTCCGCCTGGGGTGAGGTCTGTTATGCTGTCGGGGTTAATTGTGGTCAGGCTTCAAAGGATCAGTCCTATGCAAGTAGTTGTAAATGCCCTTCTGTCCCGTTTGCAACCAATGGCAAATTGGCAAAAACTGGGTCGAGTGCTGGGTTTAGTTGCCTTTAGCTTTGCTCTGGTGGGCTGCACGTTTTCTTTTCCCCAGGCTGACCTAGAAGCTCAGGTGCTGGACATCATTCGGAATAATCCCGCAGTGGTCTTACAGTCCCTGCAAGACTATCAACAGGCGCAACAGCAGCAGCAGCAACAGGAACAACAAGCCGCCAGCCAAGCCCTTGTGGACGAGCTCCAGCAGGATCCTGTCGCCTTTATCGGCACCTCTCCCACCAAGGGATCCGAAAGCAATGAGATTCTATTGGTGGAGTTCTCTGATTTTCAGTGCCCCTTCTGTGCCCGCGCCAAACGCACCATCGACCAATTTATGGATGCCTATGGCCAAGACGTGAAGTTGGTCTACAAGCATCTGCCCTTGACTCAGATCCATGCCCAAGCCTTACCTGCCGCCAAAGCTGCCTGGGCTGCGGATCGCCAAGATGAGTTCTGGCCCTTCCATGACAAGCTGTTTGACAACCAGGGCCGTCTCGGAGAGGACTTGTTCTTAGAAGCGGCGCAGGAGTTGAATCTCGATATCAACCGCTTCAACCGAGATCGCAACAGTCGGGCGGCTGAGCAGGCAGTCAATGCTGATTTGGCCATCGCCCAACGCCTAGGGATCCAAGGGACACCTTACTTCCTGATGAATGGGATCCCGATCAATGGAGCCCAACCCCTCACTGCCTTTGAGCAAGCACTCGAACAGCTGAGATAGATCTTTTGAGATAGATCTTTGTATCGTCATCGTCAGGAAGCCCCGTACCCTACCCTTTAGGGTGGGTGCCGGGATGAGAGCCAGGGGGGCTGAGGGGGTTCGATGTCCCCGAAATGCCTAAACTCTTAATACACTGCCTTGACATCCTCTCCCAGCAACCCTAGCGGGTATGCAGGGAGATTCCCTGGGTCGCCCCAAGGATTTCCTGATTCACAGCCAGCCAGCTAGACTGAGTGACCCCAGCCCCCGCCGCCTCGACTCCACAGGCATTTTCAGTTCCCCGTTGCCCACGGGTACAGATAACTTGAGCCGCTGCCACATCACGAGCCTTGATTGACCCGCACTCATGGCAGTAGACCTGTTGTGAAATAGGGGATAATAGCCTCTAGAGCTAGTTAACCCGGTTGTGCCGTGCTGAACCTCCAACGCGCCCTCAAGAGTGACCGCCTCCTGCGGGCTTTAACCGGTTTGAACCGGAAAGCCTTTGAGGAACTGGAATCCACCTTCGCTCAGGTGTTGGCCCATGCGGAGGTTCCCCGTCGGAGTCCCTTACCCCGTCAACGGGCCACCGGAGCCGGACGAAAACCCAATTTAGCAACGGTCGAGACCAAACTGTTCTTCATCTTGTTCTACTTCAAGGTGTATCCGACCTTTGATTTGGCCGGTGTCCTGTTTGACCTGGATCGCGCTCAGGCGAATCGTTGGATGCATCTGCCTCCAACCACTGCTGGAGGAAGCCCTGGGTGAAAAAATGGCGTTGCCGAAACGCAAATTGACCAGTCTTGAAGAATTTATCGAAGCCTTTCCCGAGGTGGAACGGGTGATTCTTGACGGGACTGAACGCCCCATTCAGCGGGCCAAATGAAGTGGACCCAAGTGGTTGGCAGAAATAAGACAAAAACTGCTGGCAAGACAACATCAGCCAAAGGCTGTAAGTGGGCTGTCTAATTAGTGGAGGGACTAGTAAGCCAGGGTGCTGAGGGTCTGTTCGAGGTACTGATGTACCACACAGTCAAGTTCAGTCGGGCTGGTGGGGCAAGAGCGGCCATTTAGCCATCTCTTGAATCCTGAGCTTTCAACAATGGCCTGCCGGAGGGATTCCCGGACGGCTGCTTCAGAGTGTTGTGTTGATGCTGGAGAGGTCATCGGATCTCATCTGAATTTAGAACTCATGATAGCTCAGGGTTTTGACCCTTCGGGTGCTCTAGCATACTGAACCCTACGGATTTTAGAAGTGGGGTTTTCCCTCGTGCTCAAGCCCTTAACTCTGGATATAGTGGACAATAGCTTGTATGTAGCACTTCATAGGCTACGGGTGACGGTGTAAGGGCAGAGTTGGGGTCTATCCCAGTGCTTCACTATCAATCCTTAGCTATGTCTAGTTTAGTGAGTTCTCATGAATTCTCAGCCCTCTCATGAGCCGGTTGAGGCTGTACAAAGCGGTATCCGTAGGCTCGATGTATTCTTGCTACAATAGCCGCGATTTCTGATTCAGTTGGGGTGCTGGCGGATGTGAGCTGGGCCGTTATCATTATCGTTGTCTTGCCCAATAGCCTCTCTCTTCCCCAATTCTCTGTCCTTCAATTGTTCGTTACTAGTTAGCTGCACCTTCGGTGCAAGGATAAGGTCTCATGGCTCTTCTGGCTCCCCAAAGCAATCGCCGCTCACATTCCACCCGGCGCGGGTCACAGCCTGCATTAGGGCGAGGTCTTGCTATCTTGCTCAGCGCTCTGTCCGTCAGTAGCTCACTGGGGCTGATGATAGTCCTGAGTTTGCCCAATGCGGCCCAAGCTCAAGCCAGCTTGGATGTGGACTTGTCGGGACAGCAGCAATCTCCCTCCGTGCCGTCTGTGCCGGATACCCTCAATGCCGTCTTTGTGGATGCCCAGAATGGCAGCGATAACCAGGGCAATGGATCCCGGACAGCCCCCTACCAGACCATCACGTTTGCTTCCTCCCGCGCCCCTGCGGGATCCTTGATTCAGCTCTTTCCTGGGATCTACTCTGAGGCCAGTGGCGAGCAATTTCCCATTGAGTTGCAATCGGGCCAGATCCTCCGTGGCGATGAAAGTACCTTGGGTGAAGGCTTTTTGATCGCTGGGGGCGGCACCTATGTCAGCCCCACCGTCTCTCGCCAGAGTGTGGCGATTTTGGCGCGGGGAGAAGCCGAGATTCGCGGCGTCACGGTTCGCAACGAAGGGCGACGTGGCTATGCCATTTGGGTCGAGTCCGCCAATCCCAAAATCTATAACAACAGCTTTGTGGGCAACATCCATGATGGGGTGTTTGTGGCGGGCCAGTCTGCCCCCTGGATTGAAGGCAACCGCTTCTATCAAAATGGGGCCAACGGCATCTCTATTTTGGGAACATCAACCCCCACCATCGTCAACAATCTCTTTCAAGAGACTGGCTTTGGCATTACGGTTGACCAGCGCTCATCCCCCACTATTCAAGACAACCGCATTCTGCAAAACCGGGCTGGGGTGATCGTGGGAGGAAACTCTACCCCCAAACTGCGGGGCAACCTGATCAGCCGTAACCTCCAATCAGGATTGGTGGCGATCACATTAGGCGCACCTGACTTGGGTACTGCCTCAGATCCTGGCAACAATATTTTTGAGGGCAACGGGGAGTTTGATGTCAACAACTCCACCCGTGGGATCCAGGTGGCCGCTTTTGGTAACAACTTTGGCGGGGCCTTAAAAGGAGAAATCTCCACCGCTGGAGAAGCCTCAGTCCCCAACGCTGCTAGCCAGGCTCCGGGGGCAGTCGCTGAGGGATCCCTGGCCCTGCCCAACACCTCCCGGATCACCAACGCCTTCGACAACGTCGGGCGCCTGACCCAGACCCGGCTGCGGACCAGTGGCGGCACGATCCTGAACACGCACAG
>JBHJNR010000451.1:0-8338 GCA_050330615.1 Cyanophyceae cyanobacterium | reverse complement strand
ATGGCTGAAATTGGCATTCTCACCGCACAAAACCAAAATCGGCGGCGGGGACAGATCCACGTCTATGACGGGGCAGGCAAGGGTAAATCTCAGGCGGCGTTGGGGGTGGTGCTGCGCTCCATTGGTCTTGGCATCGAAGAGGAGGTACCCAGCCGGGTGCTGTTGGTGCGGTTTCTTAAGGGGCCGGGGCGCGACTATGCCGAGGACTCCGCCATTGCAGCTTTGCAACAGGGGTTTCCGCATCTAATTGACCAGTTGCGCACAGGCCGGGGGGACTACTTTGGGCCGGATGAGAGCACCAAATTTGATAAGCAGGAGGCCCGCAGAGGGTGGGATGTGGCCAAAGGTGCCATTGCCTCCGGCTTCTACTCAGTGGTGGTGCTGGATGAGCTGAATCCAGTCTTGGATCTCAATCTGTTGCCGGTCAACGAGGTGATCGATGCCTTGCGGCAAAAACCTGACGATATGGAGGTGATCATCACGGGGCGGGGTGCTCCCCCTGAGGTGCTGTCTATCTCTGACCTCCACTCCGAGATGCGGCCAGTGCGACATCTGGATCCCTCTCTCAATGGCACTGAGAATGGCTATCTTGATCAGCGGCCCACCGGCATCGAGATCTATACCGGCGCAGGCAAAGGTAAATCCACCAGTGCATTGGGTCGGGCTCTCCAAGCCATTGGTCGGGGCATCAGCAAAGATCTGTCCCACCGGGTCTTGATCATTCAGTGGCTCAAGGGCGGCGGTGGCTATACCGAAGATGCTGCCATTCGGGCTCTGCGGGGCAGCTACCCCGACTTGGTGGATCATCAACGCTGTGGCCGCGATGCCATCGTCTGGCGAGGCAAGCAACAGGAGATCGATTATGTGGAAGCAGAACGAGGCTGGGAATTGGCCCGTGCTGCTCTGGGATCCGGTCTGTACAAAACCATCATCATGGATGAGTTGAATCCCACGGTGGATCTAGAGCTACTGGATTCTGCCCCTATCATTGAAGCTCTCCTCCGCAAGCCCAAGGACACCGAGATCATCATCACAGGCCGCTGCCATGCCCCCCTACCCTTCTTTGAGCTGGCCAGTGTCCATTCTGAGATGGTCTGCCACAAGCATTACGCTGATCGGGGAGCCGACCTCAAACGGGGGGTGGACTACTGATAAGAGGCTCCTGATGAAAGGCTCCTGATAAGAGTGGAGATGCCAGAGATCCTGGGCCGCTAGGACTGTCTTGAAGGTGTGATAAAGACAACTACAAGCCCAAAAGCTGCCCTACTCACCCGAGATCTTTAAAATCAAGAGAGAGTATTGATTGTCTCTGCAATCATCGCCACAGAGAAAACCAACACAGAGAAAACCCACACAGATCTGGCCTGAGCACCGATTGTTCTCAAATCACCTACTTTTCTCAGAGCAGGACAACCGCCCGATGCCTTAGATTGTGCGGTTACGTCCGATGCCACTTTCCATCGCCCACCGAGCCAGTTCCGTCCGGTTATGCAGCCCTGTCTTACCCAGCATATTGCTGACATGGCTTTCAATGGTGCGCTGGCTGACCCCCAGAGTTTCAGCGATCTCACGGTTCGCCATTCCCTTGGCCACAAATTGGATCACACGGGTTTCGGTGGGGGTGAGATCAATCTCACGATCCAGCTGCATAACGGGCTGAAGACCCACACTCTGCATCTGCAATAGTCGCTCAGTATGCTTCAGAGATGATTCCACCTGAGCTACCAATTCTTCCGGTTCAAACGGCTTGACCATATAGACATCGGCCCCCGTGGTCAGACCTCGCACCCGATCGGCGGTTTGGCCTCGGGCAGACAAAAAGATCACAGGGATCCAATCAGTGACCACGTTGGCGCGGATGTTTTGAACGAAAGTATACCCGTCCATTTCTGGCATCATCACATCACAGATGATCAGATCGGGGGTAAACGTCCGCATCACGTCTAGAGCTTCACGGCCATGGCCCGCTGGAATGACCTCATAGCCCCGAAATTCCAGATAATCCTTCACCAATAAGATCAAATTGGGATCGTCGTCCACCAACAGTAGCTTTCTCTGGATATCCACGTTCTCTACCAACCTTCTCTACCGTATTATCCCTATCATATCTACGTGTGTAAAGGGAACCTGCTGATGTACAAAATCTCGCAAGATTTAGGGGGGTGTTATGGGTACAGACCGTAATCCCACCACTGATCCTGAGGAATGTCTCATCTTTGCTTGTGACCTTTGACCAGACTTGTAGTTTAGATCATTAATGCCACGGAGACAGAATCCAAGGTCAGGATTGGCGTACTCTCGGATCCAAAGCATCTCTCAGACCATCCCCTACATAGTTTATACTCAGTACGGTTAGAAAAATGGCGGTGCCGGGGAAGAAGGCCATATGAGGGGCAGGCTCTAGATAATTGCGGGCGTCATAGAGCAATCGTCCCCAAGTAGGTACATCTGGCGGGAATCCCAGCCCCAAGAAACTCAGGGTAGACTCGGTGATAATGGCTGTTCCCACCGCTAGGGTGGCCGCCACAATGATGGGACTGAGCAGGTTAGGAAAGATATGGATCCAGATTAGTCGCTGGGAGGAAGCCCCCAAGGCCCGTGCCGCCAAGACAAACTCTTGTTCCCGTAGGCTCAAGACACTAGCCCGGACTAGCCGTGCCACCGACATCCAATTGAGGCCCCCAATCACCACCACGATCAGCACAAAGATACCGAGTTCTGGGCCAAATAGATCCCGCATCTTTTGCCGAAATAGAAAGATCACCAGTAGCAACAACGGCAACTGTGGCATCGACAAAAACAGATCTGTCCCCCGCATCAAGAGGGAGTCGATCCAGCCCCCATAAAAGCCCGCCAGGGATCCCACCAGGGTACCTAGGCCAATCGCCACCGCCATTGAGACAACCCCCACCGACAGTGAGATACGGCCCCCATAAAAGATCCGTGCCAGCACATCCTGACCTAGGTCATTGGTGCCAAACGGATGCGCCCAACTCGGCCCCTGAGAAGCTCGGGCAAAACTAATGGCATCAATGGGGGCGGTATAAATCCAAGGCCCCACCACACAGGCCACCAAAATCAGCAGTAAGACAGCAGCTCCAGCCACAGCCAAGGGATCCCGGCGAAAGCGTCGGACTGCATCTCCCCACAGGGTGCGAGGAGGACGTTGGGGGATGGGCGGAGCTGTGGTGGTGATAGTCATGGTTGGGGGGGAACTGAGTGATGGAGGTTTAGCTGTAGCGAACGCGGGGATCTAGCACCCCATAGAGTAGATCCGCCAGCAGATTAAAGAACACGATCAAGATGGCGTAGATGAACGTAATGGCCAGCACTACAGGGGTATCACTGCGAAAGATGGAATCCACCAGCAAAGCGCCGATCCCTGGCACCCGAAAAATCTGCTCTGTCACCAACGCCCCCGTAAAGATGCTGGGCACATCTAAGGCCACCAGCGTCACCACCGGGATCAGCGCATTGCGCATGATATGTCGTAGTACCACCACCCGATAGGCCAATCCTTTGGCCCACGCGGTACGCACGTAGTCACGGTTGATCTGTTCCAAAACCGCCGCCCGCACAAAACGCATCAACACAGCCGTATGAAAAAGGGTGAGCACCCCAATCGGCATAATTGATTGGCGAACCTGGGCCAAAAAGGAACTCCAATCGTTGACGACTAATGTGCTGTTGTAAATGAATGGGAACCAGCGTAACTGCACACTAAAAATGATGATGAACAGGATCCCGGTAAAGAAGGGCGGCAACGAGAACCCCACAAAGGCAAAGGTGGTGGCAGCTTGATCGACAAAGCTGTAGCGCTTCAGGGCCGACAAAACCCCCAACGGCAAGGATACCAAAGCCCCGATCAAATAAGCGGATCCCACCACCCAGAGCGTTGTGGGTAGTCGTTGCACAATCAAGTCTAGAACGGGACTGCGGCTATTAAATGAGAAGCCCATATCCCCCCGCAAAAAGGCCCACAGCCATTTGACATAGCGGATGGGCAAGGGTTGATCCAGCCCCAACGAGCGCCGGATATTTTCTCGCACCTCAGCCGTGATGGCCGGGTTGGTGGCAAACTCCCCCAAGGGATCCCCTGGGGCAAGTGCCAACACCAGAAAAAGCACAGCACTGATGGCCAATAAGGTAGGGATCGAGATTAGGATCCGGCGAATCAAATAGCGGGTCATGGTTGGCAGAATCCCCCGGTTAAATGCGATGGCTGATTAGATAGCGGCTACCTTTCGGCCAGCATCCTCAACCCAGAAACAATGTAGTGCTCAGCAACACAAATTGACGAACCGATAACAAGGGAATTAAGCCCCTTGTCTGAACAGCACAATCGTAGATAGAACTTCGCCAAGGAGTACAAGGGATCCCAATCTCCTCGATCCGCCACCCTGATCTGTGGCAATTGCGGGGAGAATCAGGATCCCAGAGGTAGGCAGCTATTCCACCCGTTGCCAGTCAGCGATATTCCAGGTCTCCAGATCCCAAGGGGTGAGGGCAATCCCTTCGAGGCTCTTAGCGGCTGCGGCTGGGCTGAGCCGGTCGATGATGGGGATCACCGCCACGTCTTCCGTGGTCAAGAAGGTATTCATCGCTTTGATCATCTCCTCCCGTGCCGCTGGATCAGTCTCTGAGGTCAGAGCTGTCAGCATCTCCTCATAGGCTGGATTGCAATAGCGAGACTCATTGGTGGTCGACCAGTTATTCTCCATCTGAGTGATCTCGTCGCACGAATAGCGGCGCAGGTAGGATGTCGGATCTGGGCTGTCGTTACCAGTGGTGTACATCTGCAAATCGGCATAGAAGTGGCCGATATTGTCGGGGTTGGCGGGTTCGCTGTCAAAGAAGATGCTGGCATCAGTACTCTTGAGTTCCAGCTCAATGCCAAGAGTGGCAAAATCCTGCTTGATCACCTCTTGGGTCTTTTGCCGCTGGGAGTTGACCGAGGTCTGAAACACTAGACGAGCTTCATAGCCATCTTTGTCCAGGATGCCGTTGCCGTTGGTATCCACCCAACCAGCTTCCTCCAGAAGGGCAGCGGCTTCTTCGAGATTAAAGTCAAAAGGAGCATCGGCCCGGAGATTTTCGGGGGCAACCACATAGTCATTGGTCGGGATCCCGGCAGCTCCATACAACTCGGTGGCGATGGTCTCCCGGTCGATAGCCAACGACAGAGCCCGCCGCACATTGGCATCACTCAAAAACGGATGAGGGATATCTTGATGAGACCGTTGACCCTCATGCTCCACAGCAGGATCGCTAAAGTTGATCAGGATCCGCTCCATATTGGGGCCGGGCTTGGGTACCACCTGCCCGATACCTGTGGCCTCCAGCTGAGAGAGGATAGCCGCCTCCACCTGAACGTTCCAAGCATAGTCGGCATCCCCCGTCTGTAACACTGCCCGAGCTGCTGAGGTGGCATCTCCGCCGCCCTTAAGTTCCACCCGCTGGAAATAGGGCTTGCCCTCCTCGCGGTAGTTGGCATTGGCCTCATAGACGATCACATCCCCAGCCCGGACATCCACCGCTACATAAGGGCCTGTCCCGACGGGAGCCAAGTTAGCGGGAGCCTCCCGAGAATTGTCGCCGTTATAGTCCGCGAAAATATGCTGAGGCAACACCATGCCATTGGTGCCCACAAAAGGCAGATACCAAGCCACATTAGGCTCGGCAAAGGTAATGGTCACCGTTAGATCATCCACTGCCTCAATGGAGTCAATTTCGGCATAATATTCGGAGGTCACCGCCCCCACATCGGGGTTGCTGATGTACTCATAGCTGAACACCACATCCTCAGCGGTGAAGGGGGTGCCATCTGACCACACCACACCTTCTTTCAATGTCCAGGTTACAGAGGTGAGATCGTCTGCTAGTCCGCCATTTTCCACCGTCGGAATCTCTGCGGCCAACACGGGAACCATCTCTCCTTCGGCATTAAAGCTGGCCAGGGGCTCATAAACCAAACGGCTGGCCTCAAAGTCTTTGGTGCCGGTGGAGAGGTGGGGGTTGAGTAGTGTGGGGGCTTGCCAATAGAGCAGACTCAGCACATCCTCGCTAGTTTGAGACCAGGTAGGGATCCCAAACTGGGGCAACCAAGAT
Source organism: Cyanophyceae cyanobacterium (assembly GCA_050330615.1). Lineage (GTDB taxonomy): Bacteria > Cyanobacteriota > Cyanobacteriia > Thermostichales > Thermostichaceae > JAAUUM01. The sequence goes on along the minus strand of JBHJNR010000451.1, from coordinate 2,230 downwards.
CCTGCACTGGCGATGCTGCCAACCACCACTGTGGTGGAGATGGTTTTCCAAAGGTTCATAAAGCAAACAACTCTGTCGAAAGGGTAGGGAAGGGGGCAACGTAACCAAAGAAGACGCTGAGTTGCTTCCCGATGTTTCTGAAGGGGTGGAGTGTGTGGGGCGATGAGGGATCCCTTCTCCTCCAAGGAAAAAAGTAGCTGGCAACTCAAAGTAGCTGGGGCCAAGCAATCAGGACATGCCCTTAGAATCTTCAGGATTACAGTAGCAACCCCTCTCAGGCCGAGTGTGTGGGCAGATACAAAACGTCAGGAAGGCCGGTTATGGCCCCATTCCATCCAGGTTCCATCCAGATTCAAGACAAGATGTGCCACCGCAAACCTGTCAGGATCCCACTTGATCCCGACTATTTCTGAAGATTAGCCCCGGTCTGGTCTACCCCAAAGCTGCCAGAGCTTGCTGAGCTTGAGTAGCCACCTGTTCTATGGGATCCAATGCCAGTTGAGTCAGCCCATGACGGGTGCCTTCGCCGCCAATTCGAGCCAAGGCCAAGGTGACTCGATAGCGCATCTGCCAGTCTTCATGATCCAGACAGGTTTCTAAGACTGGAATGGCACGGGGATCCGCGAGATCTCCTAGGGCTGCTGCTGCTGCTGTACGAATCAGCTCGTTGCCACCCCGCAGAGCTGTAGCCAGTGTCTCATAAGCATCAGGGTTGCCCAACTCCCCTAGAGCCGCGATGATGCTGAATTGAGCCAGCCACTCAGTTTCAGCATGGTAGGCGGTCAATAGCTCTGGCAGCACTTGAGGCTGTTTGAGATCTCCCAGGGCTGCTGCTGCCGCCGCTCGCACATCAAACTCAGGATCATCTCTCAGCATCCGCAGTAACAATGGCAAGGGACGACTGGGATCCGCCAGAGTTAAGGTTCCCAACTGGCTAACCGCCGCATAGCGCACTCGAGCATTGCTATCCACACACCCCAGAGACAGCACCTCTAACGCCTCCTCAGTTGCCAATGGACGCGCCTGGTTGATAGCCCGTAACCGTTCTCCCAAATCTTGAGACTGCAACTGGGCCAAGAGCTGATCCTTGAGTGCGGGATCCACTGGGGTAGATTCGGGGGAATCAGGCTGGGAATCGGCAGAACCAGGAGAAAAGGTCATAAGCACTCTGCTGGCATAGTGAAAAGATCAGGTGCTATGCTCGTTAAGCACTGCACATCCCATATCTTCTCATGCCGCTGCAGCAAGAAAAAAAACAAGAAGCTATCAACACATTTCAGATCCACCCCACTGACACCGGCTCCGCAGATGTTCAGGTGGCTATTTTGTCTCGCCGCATCGAGCAGATGACCACTCATCTCCAGCAGAATCCTAAGGATTTCAGCTCTCGTCGGGGCTTGATGGCCATGCTAGGAAACCGCAAGCGTCTGCTCAAGTTCATCGCCAAAAACAACCCCGAACGGTTCCGTAAACTGGTCGACACCCTCGGTATCCGGGTGCGTCGTTGATCATTGCATAATCCAGTAGGGCAGACTATGGGTCGTTCCGGACGCAAAAGAAACTTGTCCAACAATGGCAAAGGCAACTTGAGCAATCCAGGCCAGGATGCCCATTCTGCTTCCCCTGAAAGTCTAAGTCGCGACATTGACCTAGATGATGACGCAGCGAATCAGGGGGATGATGCCCCCGTAACGGCTTTGGGGGTGCCACCTCACCAAGCAGACTTATTTGCCGATACCCCTGTTCAAGCACCTGTCATTGGCACTAAGTCTCGCAAGAATCGTAATACTGCTCGTCCGGTTATTCCCGGCCTTGAGGATCCCTCACAAACCACCCAAAAAAGTGGTGTAAGCAGTGCTGTAAGAAAGGGATCCCCTGTCCCCAAAGTCTCCAAACTTGAGGAGCAACCCGCTAACTTTATTCCAGAGGATGTCAGCATCCGGATGGTGCGGCGAGTGGTGGTCTTTTGTGGGATCCCAACGTTTTTGGGCCTCAGCAGTTTTGGCCTCAATCTTTATCTGATCACCCATGATGTGGTGGCCTTGCCCAGCTATTTCACCTTGGTCGAAACAGCCGTTTTGTTTGGACTGGGCTTTGTGGGCATTACCTATGGTGTCTTATCGGCCTCCTGGGATACTGAACCGGGATCCCTGTTAGGCTTCAGGGAATTTAGCACCAACCTTGGCAACATGAAAAGCCAGTGGCAAGCGCAGTCTAGGGCTAAACAAGC
>JBHJNR010000450.1:0-3793 GCA_050330615.1 Cyanophyceae cyanobacterium | reverse complement strand
CATCTGCAAAGCTGTCTGGTCATGTTGGGCATCACTGGCGAGAAGTTTATCCCTCTGGCTGAGGCCACCAGATTCTTGGGCAAATCCCAAGACCACCTCCGCCGTCAATGCGTCAAAGCCGAGCAAGCCAGAATCCAGGGATCCCGTTGCGCTTGGAAATACGGCATCCACTACAGAAATGAGGCCGATACCGGGGCCGAACGAGCGGAGTGGTTTGTCAACCCCGTCGCCATTAACCAGCTGATGAACCTGCCCCCTGAAAAGCGCCTCTAGCCCTGCTTCAGCGTCCGGTACAGTTTCTGAAAATGCTCATTATCTATGAACTGTTGGTAGGTGCGAGTATGCACCGCCACATCATGACCCATACTGCGGGCCGATAGCTCCAACGGCCACTGGTACATCAATGTGCGGCGGGCATAACTATGCCGGAGGTTGTACGCCGTCCCAATCACCTCCACCAGCCCACTTTTCCTCCAATACTGGCTAATCCGTTCCCCCAAGCTGGTATTCGCTTGCTCCAAGTTCACTTGAGGTAAGCAGATCTCCTCCTGAGTTAAGCGAAAAACTTCTCCCCAATGCTCTCCCCAACACCCATAGGCCAGCCGTTCCCCAGTTTTACTGTCATCTTGCACCTGGATCATGTCTTGTCCCAGCTGGTCAAACTCAGCCCGAAACACTTCATGCGGACGCAAACCAAATACCGCCATCAGCACAAACACACAGCGATACTCAGGATTCTTCACCAGCTCTAAGGCTTCACCAATCGCCTCATCCGTTGGCAGCTCACGGACTTTCACCGCCTGGGTTGTATAGGTGGTCAGCTCCTTCAGTGTCTCAGCACCCTCCAACTCAGCAAAGCGAGCCAACTTACTACAGGCCAAAACCCAACGCTTACGCGAGCGAGTCCCAGGCTCTGAATGCAGGCGGATCCACTCTTTGAGTAACGGCAGGGTTAGCCCCTTGTGCTGCGGTAACTTGCCATAGACCGCCGCATAATCTTTCGTCCAGGTGGTCAAGGTTTGGTTCGTTTTCTCCCGTTTACTCCAGTGATCCCGTTCGAGGCGGGCAATCCACTCACCAATCGTCTCAGGATTTTTCCGGTAGGCAGTCTCCCAATGCTCCCAACAAAACTGATTGAGAGCCAAATCTGCCGACATCTTTTGGGCCTTAGCCACAGCAATCTTGAACCCCGCCTTATCGGCATGGATCCCTAGCGAGACCTGCTGACGCTTCATGCCGCTGTCATTGGGCATGGGCATCATTCCCCGCAAGCAGAGCCGCTGGGTTTTGCGCTCCAACGTAATCTTGATCTTAAGAGTTTTATTAGCTTCTCTGATTGCAGTCTCAATATCCCAGACCATCTGGATCCCCTAGCCTATGAAGTCCGCAGCGTCAAAAAACTCTGCCACCTGTCTGCCCTGAAATGACCAAGATTGATCAAGTCTGGTTCAACATTAGCAGACAAGACGTGTAGACGGCATAGGCTGAGATCCCCTATTCAAAGGAGATTCCAAGCATTTTGTTTGATGGGGGTAGCGAGACTTGAACTCGCACGATCTCACGATCAACGGATTTTAAGTCCGCAGCGTCTACCATTCCGCCATACCCCCAACCGGGATCCCTGTGCTCAACCAGCCTGCCCTATCCAGGACAGAAGTAAAGTATCAGCAAGTCAGACCTTAGAGTCTACCAGGATCCGTCCCAGTGCTCCTCCTGTACCCCGAAGGTCATTCCTAGCGGCGGGTGACCTCAGGTAGCAGGAAAGATCTACCCATGACAAGCAAGACTCCATTTCTTAGATAATAATGATGGATCGAAATTTAACATGATGTAGGAGTTCAATCTAGAGCGAACAGCTAAGCAAGTTTCAGGAATTGAAGACATCTTGGAGTTGTGCCGCACTAAGTGAAGTCTTGCCCTGTGAGCACGCAAACACTAGCTAGACTCCCGCACGTGCTCCATCAATTCAACTACCCGCAAGGACTATCCGGATGAAATCCATCAAGCTCACCTACTTTGACATTCAGGGCGTGGCTGAGAAGGTTCGCCTCGCGCTCGTACTGGGGGGCATTCCCTTCGCCGATGTGCGTGTGCCGTTTGACCAGTGGATTGCGATAAAGCCGACCACACCTTACGGTCAGCTCCCAACCCTGTCCATCGACGGCGCTGAGCCCATCGCGCAGAGTGAAGCAATGCTGCGCTACGCGGGGCAGCTCGCGACCGAAAATGGAGTGCCGCTTTATCCAGCTGACAAACTGCTTGCCATCGAGGAGGCACGTGGCCTTGTCAGCGACTTGGAGCGCGAGTGGCGCGTACCAGGGGGCATTGGCTTACAGGATCCCGCCCGCTTTGGCCACCCGACCGACATCAAGGGCACGCCCGAGCACAGTACCATCATCCAGGCGGTGCGCGAAAAATTCCTGGCGGAGGAGTTGCCAAAATTTATGAATTTCCTTTCGAAGCGCCTCGGCGGCTCGGGCTACCTCTGCGGCGACGCCCCGACGATTGCCGACTGCGCCCTGATTCCGGTGCTCAACCGCTTGACCTCAGGCGGCGTCGAATTCGTGCCGGACGACTGCCTAGAACCATACCCGCACGTCACGCAGTACGTGCAGCGGTTTATGGCGCTGCCTGAGGTCGAAAAGTGGTATTCGAAGGAGTGAGACGCCGGGCTGGGCGAACGACGCCCGAGAGGCGAGATCTGTACCTCATTCGTGCTGGGCTGCTGCCCAGGGGTGGGGGTCGGTCTGACTGAAATTGGCAGGGGAAGAGGGTCGGTGCATTTTGGAGGATTTAGACTTCCTCATCATGGCCAAGAGAATGCCAGGAAAATAAGGATAGAGGGCACCCTGACACCATGGCTTTTCACCCCCGCCGTTATTGGCAAGACATGACCACCGCCGAATTTGCCGCTCTTGATGCCGAGCGATTAATTACTATTTTGCCGGTCGCCGCCATTGAGCAACATGGCCCACATTTGCCCGTCTCAGTCGATGCCACCCTCAACCAAGGGATCCTGGAGCGGGCTTGGCAGATCATGCCTGAACATCTGCCTGTCACGACTCTCCCGTTGTTACCCATCGGCAAAAGTCCTGAGCACCAGGGATTTCCGGGCACCTTGTCCCTGAGTGCGGAAACCTTAATTCGCCTCTGGACAGAGGTGGGGGAGTCGGTGGCTCGGGTTGGGGTGCGTAAGCTGTTGATCTTTAATTCCCACGGGGGCCAGCCGGAGATCATGAATATCGTGGCTCTCGACCTGCGGGTGCGGCTGAAGATGTTGGTGGTCAAGCTCAACTGGTTTGGCCCTGGGATCCCAGCGGGTTTGTTTACCTCCGAGGAAGAGAAACACGGCATCCATGCCGGAGCGATTGAGACCGCCATGATGCTGCACTTGGATCCCAAGCATGTGCAGATGGAAAAAGCAGAGACCTTTGGCTCCAGTCGGGCTGATCATGAGCAAGAGTATTTGTTTTATCGACCGAAAAGTGGGGTAGGGTTTGGCTGGGCTGCCCAAGATCTCCACCCCAGCGGAGCCTGCGGGGATCCCACCACCGCAACGGCTGAGCAGGGGGAACAGGTGGTTGACCATGCGGCCAGGGTTTTAGTCCAGGTGCTGGAGGACATGGATCGCTATCCCCTCGACCTGCTCAGGGATCCCCCACTTGAGTAGCTCCTCATGAATCCCCTGATCAGGGTGGGGGGCATTAGGATCCCTTGAGATTTTGGTAGACCTGCGGGTCAAAGAAGGAGCTACCTGCCTCATAGGCTCGCCCTGGTGACAGATCAGGGGCTG
>JBHJNR010000449.1:0-11156 GCA_050330615.1 Cyanophyceae cyanobacterium | reverse complement strand
CAAACCACTATATTGCAAACCAAAGTAAGCCCAATGGCTAGTCGCTATCCATCCCCAATCCGCTGCGCTGTAGACCACAGGTCGTTCCTGATTGAGGACTTCCGCTCAATCCGTTAAAGTACGGCGGGATCCCTACTCGAGGTGGGTATCAGGGTTCGGATCCTGCTCATCTGGTGATTCAGGCTCAGTATCGGGTTCTGTGTCTACGTACTCTTCTTCGTAGGCTATTTGTGGTGCTGTTTCAGGTTCAGGTGGGGTAGGCTCGGAGTAGCCATCTTCGGGGGTGTAGGCTTCTTCTTGGTAGTCCTCTTCGTAACCCTCATCAAAGGCTTCTTCTTCGATGGCCTCATCAAAGGTGGCACTAGGCAGAGCGGGCTGAGCAGCAGCTTCCCAAGGGGCGACACCGACGTTAAACCACCGGCGCAATAAATTCTCTTGTTCGATCACCAGACGGGCTTCGGCCCCACTGACCGCAATGATCCGCCGGGATCCCACCGAGAGCATATCCCCGACAGACATCAGATAGGTGGTGTCCAGATAGCCAGAAATCAACGGGATGCCGAGGGTGGAAAGCACCAAATCACTGATCACCCCGGTGGTGGCATTGAAGATGAAATCCTTGACCTTGCCCAGCCGGACGCCAGACTCGGTGACCACATCGCTGCCCACCACTTTGTCTAGGCCGTCTAGATCCAGCTCATCAAAAACCTCATCACTGCTGACCAAGATGGCATCTTTGCCCAATGCCGAAACTTGGCTGAGTTCCAAGAGCTGGGATCCACCGGAAAAGGCTTCTTTTCTGACCCCCAGAACCAAAACCTGCTTCTGTTCCAGATCTACCCAGACCTGATCTACCAGCCCCAACCGGGCAGCAGTGCCTTGGCTGATCACCTGGGTGCCCAGAATCTGAGATCGCTTGCAATTTGGGGTGCTTGCCAAAACCAAAGATTCATTGGTAGCCGTCATGGTGTTCTCCTCATCCCAACCTTGGCGTCATATGGATGTGCAAATACTTTTGCAGGAATGTGTTAAATTACACATCTGCAAACTGAGAGTGGCCAGGTTAACCTTTGCCGTAGCGTCGGGATCCTGGTCTGGCATCGAGAGTGAGCTTACCACAACAGATGGATCCGCTTGTGGTTGATTTGTATCTTTGAGCGGATCTATTTCTGGCGGGCTGGTGTGGGAGCAGGCTCTAGTGCTCCTTGGCAGAGATCTATCTATCGTTGGGCAACTTAGGCAAGGGGGGCTGAAGTCCCTTGTTGTTGTTGGGCGGCTGCTTTGGAAGACACTCCTGCTCACTTGAGTCAGATCTAGCGGGTCAAATGTTCCACTTTTGTGGGATTTGCTGGGTAATCAGGGGCTGCCAGTGGATCTAAGTTATTCACCTCAAACTCGGGATCAACGTCATGTTGTTCAAGGTCATGTTGTTCAAGGTCATGTTGCTCAAGGTCATCGTCTTGCCAATCGGCCTCAGTCTGGTTCATCTCATGCCCATGAGGGGGAGAGGAGACGGCTTGTGAGGGCTGCAACCGATGGGGCAAGAGCTGGTCACTAAGCGCTATCCACTGATCGAGGCTCAAGTTTTCTGCCCGCACCGCCGGATCCAGTCCTTGGGCCGTCAAACAGCGCACCACCTCAGCTTTGTCCACCAAGCTCTGCACCGTATTGGCCAAGGTTTTGCGGCGGGTGGAGAACCCCTGCTGCACAAGCTGCCCAAACCATTTGGGATCCTGGGGGACGAGTGGATAGGGGCGAGGTCGCAGCCGGATGATGGCGGAATCCACCTTGGGGGCAGGGGTAAAGGAGCTACGGGGCACCGCCCGCAATATCTCACACTCCGCCAGATATTGGCAGCGAATGCTCATGGATCCATAGGCTTTGGTGTTGGGGCGGGCTTGCAGCCGTTCCGCCAATTCTTTTTGCACCAAGAGCACGATGCAGCGATAGCGGGTCACTGGCTGATGGGGGGATCCCAGCACTTTATGCAGAATGGGACTGGTGATGTTGTAGGGAATATTGCCCACAATGGTCTCAACATTGGGCGGAATCTCCATCCGCAAAAAGTCTGCTTCCACCAAATGAAAATGGGGCTGATCGCCAAAGCGTTTGCCCAATAATCGGCACAGATCGCGATCTAATTCCACCGCCAAAACCGGGGATCCCGTTTTGAGCAGGTACTGGGTCAGGCGACCGGTGCCAGGGCCAATTTCCAGGACAGGCAGGGGCGGCGCAACCGGATGCTCAGGGTCAACCAGGTCGGGCTTATCTGTGGCAGAACCTTTTGACAGACCTGCCGCCGCCACCATGGCCCGATGCACAGCCGTATCTTTGAGCCAATGTTGGCCAAACCGTTTGCGGGGACGAGGCATAGACCGGGATCCTATTCTGCTGGGGATGAAGGGGCTAATTCTGTTTCTACGTCATTGGCGGCTCCCATCAGTGGCTTCCGATAGAGGGGCACCGTAAAAGTCACCGTTGATCCTAACCCTTCCCCTAAGCTATAAAAATTCATCTCCCCGTCCATGGCCTCCACCAAGCGTTGGCTGATGGCCAGACCCAAGCCTGTGCCTCCATACTGGCGGGTGGTAGAGCCATCCACTTGACTAAAGACCTGAAATAGCCGCTGCTGCTTCTCTAGGGAGACACCGATACCCGTATCCGCCACCCGGATCTTGCAACGGTTGGGGAAGCCATTGATTACATCTGCCGTTACCATCACGGATCCCTCATGGGTGAATTTGAGGGCATTGCCGACGAGATTGAGCAGTACTTGGAGCAGGCGTTGGTAGTCCCCTAACAACAAAACATGATCATGGGTTTCGGGCAATTGGAAGGATAACTGGAGTCTCTTTTGTTGAGCTTGCAATTGCGTCTTGCTGCTGACATCTTCAAACAGCGTTGCTAAGTCGCAGGGCACACAGTCCAGCTGCATTTTGCCCGCCTCGATCTTGGCAATATCCAAAACATCGTTGATCAGGGCCAACAAATGTAGCGCCGAGCGATAGGCTTCTTGCAAGAAATCCTGGGCTTCTTCCTCGCTATCAGCCATGCCATCCAGCAAGAGCTTGATAAAGCCGATCATGCCGTTGAGGGGGGTGCGCAACTCGTGAGAGGTATTGGCCAAAAATTGGCTCTTGAGTCGGTTGGCGGATTCGGCTTGTTCGCGAGCCTGTTGCAGTTCTTTGTTCTTTTGCACCAGGGTTCGGTTGGTCAGCTGCAAGCGGGTGGCCAATTGGCGGCTCTGATCTAGCAAGACCGCATGGGCAATCACGGTACCTAGATAAGTGGAAATGCTCTGCAACACCGCCAAGTGATCGGTATTCCAGGTGGGTTGATGATCGCCGGGATCCAAGATTTCCAGTGAGATGATGCTGTTGGCGTAGCCCTGGTAAGAGGTGGTCAGGGTGAGAGAGCGGTCTAAAAAGAGGGGCTCATCCTGCTTGAGTGCCTGCAAAAAGATGGGATGCTCGGACAGCGATAGAGTTTTGTTTAGCAGCGAGGGATAGTTGGGCTGGGAACGGTACTCTGCCGCGATGGTGAAGGTGGGATGGCCGACATTGTAGAGCCCCATCACGCAGCGGTTAACCTCAAACAGGGATCCCAGTTGATCCACCGCCTGCTGCAACAACTCCTTCACATCCAAGGTCTGCCGAATCGAGCGCATCAGTTGGTCGGTGATGCCAGGAAAGGGATTGATCGGGGTGGCGGTGGGCTTGGCGGGCTCCTCACTGGTGGTGGTCTCCAGAGGAGTGGCTCCTAACACATGTCCAACGCCAGAAACTGCGATCACCCGACCGGTGGGATCCACAACCGGATTGAGACTAATGTGCAATTGCAACCGATAGCGGGAAGTGAGCACCTGAGTTTGGCACTGGGTCGCCAACTTATGCTGAAAAACCTGCTGCACGTAGGTGTCGTAGCGCTCAGGATTGATGACCTCCCACACCTGTTGCCCAGCCACCACCTTGGCGCAATCAAACCCATATTTCTCCCCTGTATCCCAGTGAAATGCCCAGAATCGACCCTGCCGATCTTGGGTAAAGAAAACCGGATCCGGTTCAAACTGACCGAGACGAGGGGGAGATAGCTGTGCCATAGACGGACGAGAGGGCTCTCTCAATTCAGGCTGTTCAATTTAACTGATTCAATTTGACTGATTCAATCTGACTGATTCAATCTGCCTCATTTATTTTGGCTTGATTAATCTCGCTGTTTGAGGGGTGATTCTTCTCACCAGCTTATCCTCCCAGCAACCGATGAGAGGGGAGATCACCTTGTGGGGGGATCCTGATCATGGGCGGAGGGAGAGAACTAGCAGGTAATGAAGATCTCAGGAGGCTGCTTCCTAGCATACCCATCCCAACAGGGGGCGAGACAGGGGGTTAGAAAGGGTGAGAGAGTGGCTTTGGTATGGAGAAGCCTGATCTTCGGATGGAGTTGCGATTACATGCCTTGGGCGATGGGATCGAAGTAAGGGGGAAACTTGGTGTATTCGTCGTAGAGAGCGCCTCGAAAATTGGTGGAGGTGATATCGGCCTCCCGTAAATCGGCCCCAATCCGCAGGTCGGCGCGGTTAAAGAGGGCATTCTGGAGATTGGCCCTGAGCAGCTTGATCCGATAGAGGTTAGATCCACTAAAGTCGGTGCCTTTGCAGTTGCACCCAATCAGATTGGCTCGCCGCATCTTGGCGCGGGTTAGATTGGCTCCTTCCAGATTGCAACGGCTGAGATTAGCCTCTCGCAAATCGGATCCTGATAGATTCGCTCCGGCAAAATCAGCTTCGGGTAAGGTGGCCCCACTCAAGCGGGATCCCGCCAAATTGGCTCCACGAAAATTGCGCTCTCCGGCGGCGTAGGCGGCGATCAGTTGTTCGGCACTGTTGATAGAAGGCATGGCGGGTGAGAGAGATAAAACAACTTGCAGTGTCTATCTTCCCCCGTTATGGGCCTGTTGTGGACTATCCCCAGCCCTGTTCTGTCCAGAATCTCCGCTCTACATTGACGGCTGAGATTCTGACTGCCTAGATCTCCAGTCATCTCCACCTGCAGGGATCCAGAGACTCTAAAATCGACACAGACCCCATCGGGATCCGGTTTTATGCTCAAGAGCCTGCACATCGAAGACTTTGCCCTAATCGAGCGGCTGGATTTGGAGTTTGGCTCCGGACTCAATGTGTTGACAGGGGAGACGGGGGCGGGCAAGTCGATCATTTTGGATGCCCTCGATGCTGCCTTAGGGGGGGCAGTCTCCACCCAGTCAGTGCGCTCTGGCAGCAACCGGGCGCTGATCGAGGCCACCTTTGCCGTCACTCAACCGCTGCTGCAATGGCTGGAGACCCAAAGCATCGAGCCATTGGAGGAGGGTTTGGTCTGTAGCCGTGAGATCACCAGTCGTACCAGTCGCTCTCGCATCAATGGCATTTTGATCAATCGTCAACAGGCCCAGACCCTGCGGGAGAAGTTGGTGGAGATCACCGCCCAAGGCCAGACTCTCCATCTGCAAAACCCATCGACCCAACGCCGCTGGCTGGATGGATTTGGGGGATCCCCTTTGCACAAGGCTCGTCAAACCGTCCAGGCCCATTATCAGAGTTGGAACCAGATCAAAACGGAGTTAGAGAGCTATCAGCAGGATATTCAAACCCGGCTGCAACGCTTGGATCTGCTCAAGTTTCAGGCTCAAGAACTCAACAGCCTCAACCTGACGAATCCCCAGGAACTGGAACAGCTAGAGCGGGAACGGGATCGCCTCGATCACAGTGTCGATCTGCAAACCCAAAGCTTAGAACTCTATCAGCTGCTCTATCAGGCGGATGGGGAAACCCTGACGGCTGCCGATCTGTTGGGGCAGGCAGAAACCTTGATCCAAGCCATGACCAACCTTGATCCTGACCTGGAGTCTATTGCGGAGATGATCACCTCTGCTCGGGTACAGACTGAAGAGGCCAGCCGCTTTTTGTATGACTACGGGGAAGGGTTAGAGACCGATCCGGGTCGCCTCGAAAAGATCGATAAGCGGGTGACTCGCCTCAAGCAAATGAGCCGCAAATATGGCCCCACCTTGGCCGAGATGATCCAACATGCCCAGCAGGTCAATGCCGAGCTGGATCAGATTCAAGATCAGGGATCCAGTCTGGAGGATCTGCAAAAGGCCGAGATTGCCCACCGCGAGAAGCTGGTGCACGCCTGTGAGGGGCTGACCCAACTCCGCCACAAAGCTGCCACCCGATTGGAAAAAAACTTGGTGGCCGAGCTGAGCCCATTGGGGATGAGTGGGGTGCAATTCAAAGTCGAGATCAAGCCGGGATCCCTCAGTGCTGAGGGCCACGATCAAATCACCTATTTGTTTAGCACCAACTTGGGTGAGCCGTTGCAACCGCTGGCCAAGGTGGCTTCGGGTGGGGAGATGAGCCGCTTCTTGCTGGCCCTCAAGGTGGTGTTTAGTCAAGTGGATCCCGTCGCCACGATGGTGTTTGACGAGATCGATGCTGGCGTATCAGGCAAGATGGCCCAGGCCATTGCCACCAAGCTCCATGCCATCGCCCGCCATCATCAGATCTTGTGTGTCACCCACCAACCCCTGATTGCGGCCCTTGCCGATCACCATATTCGGGTTTCCAAGGCCGTGCAACGCAAGCGCACCCAAGTGCTGGCGGATCCCCTATCGGCAGATCAGCGACGGGAGGAACTGGCCCAACTAGCCGCCGGACACTCTGCCCAAGATGCCCTGGCCTTTGTGGAGGCATTGCTGGCCCAAGCCGCCCAGATGCGATCAGAGGATCCCGCCCCACCCATCAGTACTCCAGTCAGTACTCCAGTCAGTACTCCAATCAGCAGCTAACCCACCCGTCTTGTCCATTAGCCCATTGGATGAGATGTCTTGAGGTTTACAGTAATGGGAAGGGTACTCAGGCTAGGGTAACGAGTCAAGCCTCTAGTAAGAGCTCCAGCTATGACCGCTTTGATCGCTGCCCCCGCTCCCGAACTGGCTATCGCCGCACAGCTGTTTCAACAGCTCCAAGAGCAAACCCAGGATCCCCCAGGCATCACCCGCGATACCTACGGCCAGGGCGAGAACCTCGCCCATCGGTTGATGGAGACGCTGGCTCAGGATCTAGACTTGCAGATCGATCACGATGGGGCGGGCAACTTGTATATGACCTTGCTGGGTCAGGATCCCAGCTTGCCCTCCATCATGATGGGATCCCATCTGGATTCTGTGCAGCATGGGGGCAACTATGACGGCGCAGCAGGGGTGATCGCCGGATTGATGGTGGTGCAGCGGTTACGGCGGTTGGGTCGGATCCCGCAGCGGTCGGTGACGGTGATGGCGGCGCGGGCGGAGGAGTTGTGCTGGTTCCCGTTTGCTTATATCGGTAGCCGGGGGGCTTTTGGCACCCTGCCCCTGGATCTATTGGACGATCTCAAACGAACCGATGATGGGCGCAGTTTGGGGGAGTGCATCCAAGCCTGTGGATTTGACCCCGATCGGTTGCGGCGGGAAGAGCAGTATCTGAAGCCAGAGCAGATCCACTGCTATCTAGAACTACATATTGAGCAGGGGCCAACCTTGGTGGATGCCGGGATCCCTGTGGGGATCGTGACCGGGATCCGGGGCACACTGCGCTATCCCTATGCTCATATCTGGGGATCCCATGCCCATGCGGGAGCGGTGCCGCGCCATCTGCGTCGAGATGCGGTGTTGGCGGGGGTAGAGTTTGTGGCGGCGCTGGAACAGTACTGGATCGATCAAGAGGCCCAAGGGGTTGATCTGGTGGCCACTGTGGGAGAATTTTCCACCAATCCAGAGCATCACACCATGACCAAGATTCCTGGCGAGATGACCTTCACCCTCGATATTCGCAGCGAAGACAGTGAGGCCCTAGAAGCGCTGGATCAGCACCTGCAAGACTGGGCTGGCCAGATCGGGGAGCGTCGCCATGTGGATATCAACCTGGGATCCCGCCGCACAGCCCCCCCGGCCCTGATGGATCCCAGTCTGAGAGAGCGGTTGAGACAGCTAGCCAGCCAAAACGGGATCCCAGCTCTAGAAATGGCCAGCGGGGCAGGGCATGATGCGGCAGTGTTTGCCAACCAAGGGATCCCGACGGCGATGGTATTTGTCCGCAATGAAAATGGCAGTCACAACCCCGATGAGGCGATGGAAATGGCAGATTTTGCCCAGGGGTGGGAGCTGCTGGCTGCTTTGGTCGATGACTTGCTCGCGACGTAGGGATCCCCTGCCCAGATCAGCTTTGGCAGGTACGGGATCCCGACTCTAGGCTGCTCAGCCATTGGCAGCAGTTTTACAGAGGCGGGATACTAGTGATATGGCCATAAAGGGATCCCTGATTCATGAAACTAAGAGCGCGCACCCAAGTGATGACAGCCGTCGAACAACTGGGCTGGCGAGTCACCTTAGGAGACGTTGCATCCAGCACAGGGCTGGCGTTGCCTGAGACCAAGCAAGAGCTTCTCACCTTGGCCCAAGAAGCAGAGGGCCATCTGCAAGTAGCGGAGACAGGGGAGATTGCCTATGTCTTTGACAAAGATTTTCGGGCCACTCTACGGCGCAAAGAAAACCAAAGCCGTTGGCAAAAGCTCCAGCAGAAGATCTGGGGGGGCTTTTTGTATGGACTGCGGATCTCATTTGGGATCCTATTGTTGGTCTCAATTTTGTTGATCACGCTGGCCTTAATAGCCCTGATGACCGCCAGCCGCAGCAATGACAATAACAATCGCAGTCGGGGGGGTGGCATGAACTTCATCTTCCTCCCCCGACTGTGGGTGGGCAATCCCTTTTGGAGCCCTTATCCCAGCCGACGTGGCTATCGTGGCCAAAGCTATAACCGAGGTCGCTCGGGGTCGTTTCGCCAGACTGATGCTGAGGCCAAAGGCGAAATGAATTTCCTGGAGGCGGTCTATTCCTTTTTGTTTGGGGATGGCAATCCCAATGAAGATCTAGACGAAAAGCGGTATCAATATATCGCCACGCTGATCCGTCAGAACGATGGCGTGATTACGGCCGAACAGGTGCTACCCTATTTGGATCTCGAGCCTGCCCAGGCAGACAATCGTGAAGATGCCATGTTGCCTATCTTGTTGAAGTTTGATGGCAGTCCTGAGGTTAGTGATCAAGGGGAATTGGTCTATCGGTTCCCAGAATTGCAGGTGACGGCAGCAGATCAGAAGCGAAAGGGATCCTCAGTACCCGCAGCTTTAGAGGAAGAGCGTTGGGCCTTTAGCAAAGCAGAACCAGGCCAATTGACCTTGGCGGGAGGATTAGGGGCGCTCAATGTGGTCTTGGCCCTCTTTCTCTATGGGGCACGGGATCAAGTTGCCTTAGGGGCAGCTCAGGGATCCGCAATCTTGGCTTTGGTCAATCCTTTGGTGGGCTTGTTGCTGTTGTACGGGGTGGCCTTTTTGACAGTGCCCGTGATTCGCTGGATGACCCTGAAGCGGCGCAACCAAAAGATCCAAGCGCGGGTACAAACCCGTCAGCAATGGGCTAATCAATTGCGGAATCCTGATCAGAGACTCCAGCAAAAGTTGGAATTTGCCCAGCGGTTTGCCCGTCGAGAGGTAGTGAGTGCAGACCAGACGATCTACTCCACTGAGAAAGATTTGATCGAGCAACGGGATTACGAGCTGGATCGACCCGAATTTCAGGCTTTATTAGACGATGAGAAATCCTTTTCTCCAAAGCCTGACTAGGGCTGTGGGCCTGGGATCCCTGTTATCGGCACTTCAGGTTAGCCCGTTAGGTTAGCCCAGTAGGTTAGAGAGACTGTTTGACCTGAGTGGCTAACTCATACAGACGAGTTTTGCGCCAGCGGGTATCGGCCTTGCGATCAGTTTCAATCTCAATCAGCCGCACCCCCGCTGGGGGATCCTGCTTGAGTAAAGTTTGGAACTGGTGCCAATCATGAGCTTGTTGATAGGCAATGCCATAGGTTAGGCAAAGCTGGCTAAAGTTGACCGCTTGAGGCATGACAAAATACTCCTCAAAGGGAGGCTCAAAACCGGAGATTGGCAACATCTCAAAAATGCCGCCCCCATGATTGTTAATCAAAACAATTGTCAGGGATCCCTTGAATTTTGGCACCGTCAAAAAACCATTGGTGTCATGTAAAAGGGCCAGATCTCCAGTCAAGAAGAACGTTGGGATCCCATCATGGGCTACCCCCAAAGCCGTGGACAAGGTGCCATCAATGCCATTGGCCCCACGGTTGCAAAAGATGCGGATGCGGCGATCATTGGGGCTCCAAAAGCTCTCCAGATCTCGGATCGGATTGCTGTTGGCCACAAAGAGCGCACTGTCTGCTGGCATGATCTGAGATAACAGCCAGGGGATCCGTCCTTCAAATAGATGGGTCTGATCCGCCAATTCGTCATCAATGGCTCGATGGGCCTGTTGTTCCAGCTGAATCCAGCTCTCTTGATAGGCTTGGTTGGCATCCTGATCTAGCTCCGGTAAAACCTCCCGCACCGCTTGAGCTAGATCCTGAATCGAGAGCTTGAGGGGCTGAGTGCGGTTACGAAGAGGATCCAGATCCTGCTGACCCTCATCCACCAACCACATCAGGGGATCCCAACTTTTCAGATAGGCGCGCAGGACTTTGCTGGTATGCAATGGCCCGATCTGAATCACCTGTTGGGGCTGTAACCGCTGGGCCAACTCGGGATCCCGCAATAGCAGATCATAGGTGCTGATCAGGGCAGGGATATGGTGTTGATGGTTCCGGAGCGGAGATAAGCTTTCTGCCAAAACAGGCCAACCTAACCGTTGACTCAGGGATCCCACTGCCTCGGCATAGGCTGCTGGATCAAGCGGTTGAGCTTCTCCAGCGATGATCAGCCCCTGCGGACAGGCTTGCCATTGGGATCCCTGGGCCTTTAGCCAGTGAGGATCCAAGGTTTGTCTGATGGGAGGAGCAGGATGGAGTCCCGCAAAAAAAGCGGCTTCTCGCTCGGGATTGAGCACGGGGGAGTCCACCGATTGGGTTCCGGTGGGAGCCAATGGATCGTCAAACGGGATATTGAGATGGACAGCCCCACCCGTGAGGGCTCGCTCGTGGGCATGTTGAGTCAGTTGACGCACGTAGTCAAACTGCTCAGGATCCACCGTAGGCAGGCCCAACTCCACCTGCCAAA
>JBHJNR010000448.1:0-8992 GCA_050330615.1 Cyanophyceae cyanobacterium | reverse complement strand
GGCCAGATCTTGAAGGCTTTTTGGCCGCAGCCGATCCCACCCAGACCGGGATCCTGCGGTTGCCCAAGCTGGTGGTGTGCCCAGAAGCTCTCAGGCAGGTTTTAGAACGGATCTCCTTTGAGCCAGAGGATTTGGCGGCCCTCCAATCTAACTGGCAGGAGATGGAAGCTCGTCTCAGCACCGCAGCCGCCCAACAACAGATGGATCCCCAGCCGCTGCGGTCAAACGTTGCAGCAGCCTTGGCCCAGCTCAGCCCAGAGGCGTTGCTGCTGTTGGTACAGGACTATGGCTTGGAGGAGTCGATGCAACCGGAGCCTGATCCACCGCCCCAGCAGGACACTCTCAATGTGGTGGGGCCGTTGCTCTTCCTGGAGATCGCTGATCACCTCCTGGGATCCCCGACTCTGACGCCCGATCAGCAGCTGGATTTGCAAACCAATCGAGGTAAGGCAGAGGCCAAACTGAGGGCGATGCAGAAGTTAGGCCGGATTGAGGATCCTGAAGCTCAAAAACAACAGATTCAGGCTTGGATCCAGCAATTCTCAACGGAGCAATTGTTGCAGATGCTCGATCGTCTGTTTGAGATTGATGCAGAGACTGATTCCGATCAAACCCCTTAGCCTTTAGATCCCGATTCAGTCAGCATTCCACCCCATCCGCTAGTGATATCTGGCTCCGGCAGAGGCCAACAGCAGCCGGGATCCCCTGAAGAAAATGACTTAAAATAAGAACATGATTAACTTTTCCAACAATAAACCCTGTTCAGAGGTTGCACCCGTGAAAAAAGTGTGGCAATCCCGCTGGTTTCGCCCCATTGTTGCCTTCGCCTTGGCGGTGATGATGTTTCTGGTGCCCGCTGGTGAGGTCTGGGCCCGTAGTGGTGGCCGCATAGGAGGGGGGTCGTTCCGCTCCATGCCGCGTTCCATGCCCCGCAGTGCTCCCCGTTCAGCCCCTGCCCCCTACTACCCTGGTGGCGGGTTTGGCGGTGGATTTGGCTTCCCGCTGGTTTTCCCCTTCTTCTTTGGCGGTGGCGGTGGAATATTCACTCTCCTGCTAGTCTTGGGGGCTGGTAGCTTCCTGCTTCGGACGGTGCGGAGCGCCTCCCAAGGATTTGGCGATGACGAGTTCGGCGGTGACACAGGATCCCGTAGCAAGGTGCGCCTGTACGAAGTCAAAGTTGGCCTGTTGGCCAGCGCCCGCAACCTGCAAAAGGAAATCGACCGTTTGGCTCTAGAAGCCGATACCGATAGCCCCGAAGGGTTGAGCCGTCTGTTGCAGGATGTCTCTCTGAGTTTAGTACGCCACCAAGACTTCTGGGTTTACGGCCAAACCTCTCATGAAACTCTATCCCTGCCCCAGGCAGAGCAAGTGTTTTACCAACGATCCCTTCAGGAGCGCAGCAAGTTCACCGCTGAAACCCTTTCTAAGATTGGCCCCCAGCAGGTGCAGCAGACCACGGGATCCGAGCTGGCTACTAACCCCGAGGCCACTGCTCCTAGCGAATACATCGTGGTTACGCTGTTGGTAGCGTCTGAGGGTGGAGCGGCTACACTACCAGTAGCAGATTCAGCTGCATCTCTCCGCCAAGGCTTGACCCAACTGGCTTCTACCTCCGCTGAAAGACTAGTGGCAATGGAAGTCTTGTGGACGCCTCAGCAGGAGGGCGACACCCTCACCACCGATGAAATGCTGGCAGAATACCCGCAATTGCGTTTGCTCTGAGGTTCCTCCAGTCTGATATCGGCACGAATGGGGGCGCATAGGCTGAACTGCGGTGTGACTACGCCGAGGGATCCCGATGTCTGCTCCCATTAATCGTGCCAAGCAAGCTTTACTGTCTGATCGGCACCCCAACTCTCATGCTGATCGCTCGACTCCGCAGACCGTCCAAGGGTTAGCTGATTCGATCACGGGTGCCACCGATGATCTCTTGGATGGCTTATTTGGGGATCTAGAGACCACGGCACTTCAGGACAATCCCTATCCCTATGTGGGCACTCGGCCCCCTCTATTGCGCCAAGGGGGATGGGGCCTAGACAAAGCCTTGATGGTGGGAACGGGAACGATTGCAGTTGCTGTTCTGTTGTTGTGGCAGGGATCCCGATGGTGGAGGATGGAGCCGACCCCATTCAGTTCCAGTGCAGCCGCCCCTGCTGCGGAAGATGGTACAGGAGCACTTTGGCCAGGATCCCCAGATCAATTGGCTGCATCAGACCTAGCTGAGTTAGCCCCCGAGCCTGACCCGCAGTTGTTGGCTGATAGTGCCGACAGCCTGGTTAGCACCGATAGTCTGATTAACCAGGACGGACTCTTGCTGACCTCCGATCAGGGATCCCCAGCCCCACAGTTGAGTGGGAGAGAAGTTACAGCACCTTCCCAGCAGCAACCTCAGCCCGAAATCCGAGCCGCAGTTCCAACACCTCCCCCCCAACCTGTAGCTGCTGCTGTTGTTCCGCCGCCTGCCCCGATCTTGGGGGCACCCGCTGGGATCCAACTGGTGGGGATCCTACGCGCCCCTGGGGATCCCGTGGCCTTGATGATCGCCAATGGCCAAACGCATCAAGCCGGGGTCGGAGCCGCAGTCGCAGGATGGCAAGTCATGTCTATTACCCCCCATAGCGTCGTGATCAGCAATGGATCCCAGAGTCGGGTTTTGCAGATTAGTTTAGGGGGAGGCTAGCGCATCTCCCCTCGTTCCCCTTAGCCATGACAACCGAGACTGCAACCAGCAAACAGGCTGATTAGGCCAAGTGCTTGTCAAAGAAAGCAATGGTGCGTTCCCAGGCCAGGGTAGCCGCATCCTCGTCATAGCGACCAGCATTAGTGTCGTTATGAAAGGCATGATCAACCCCCTCATACATGTGGAGGGTATAGGTTTTATCCGCTGACTGCAACGCGGCCTCATACCCAGGGATCCCAGCGTTGATCCGCTCATCTAGCTCCGCATAGTGGAGCAGCAAGGGGGCTGCGATGTTGGGCACTTCATCAAGAGGAGGAGCAGAGCCATAAAACGGTACCGCTGCCGCCAACTCGGGCGTATTTGTGGCCAGCCGATTGGTCAGACCGCCGCCCCAACAAAAGCCCACACAACCCACCTTGCCCGTAACGGCCTCATGAGCTTGCAGAAACGCCAGGGTAGCCAGGGCATTGTCCAAGGTCTCTTGGGGATCCAATCCACCGATTAAGTCACGAGCAGCGTCCTCATCAGTGGGGGTGCCACCGGCTGGGGAAAGAAAATCTGGCCCCAATGCCACATAGCCCGCCAAGGCTGCGCGCTGCACCACATCCTGGATATGGGGATTGAGACTCCGATTTTCATGAATGACGATGATGGCAGGCAAGGGGTTGGTGGCATCGGCAGGCCGAGCCAAATAGCCGGTCATCTCTCCTGTGGCACCGGCATAGGTGATCGTTTCAAGGGTCAGCCGCTGATCATCTTCAGGGATCAAGGCCGCTTGGGCGTAATTATTTTCGAGGATTGGCAACAACGCTTGGGCGGCAGCAGCCCCTCCAGTCAATGCAGCCAATCGCTTCAAAAAGACCCGTCTGTCTAAGGGGGCATGGGTGTACTCGTCAAATAGACGAATAATCTCACGATCTAATGCCATCTTAAATTCCTCGCTTGAGTAAAATAAGTCCAGCAGTTTAGACCAGACTTCTTTACAAAGGTTCACATTCTATTCTAAGGGAAGTCTGAGGGAGGCAGCAGTCTGTCTAGTCGCCTTCGGTTCTGTCAAATCTAGATTTGACAGCAGACCCACCATTATTTGTCCTGAGCAGATTCAGTGCAGATTAAGTGCAGCTACCTATGCTGAAAGTGCCCCCAACCGCTCTCCAACAAGGATCCCATCCCGGCCATGCAAAGGCAGCGTCGTCGATTTGTGCTTGCCCTCCTATTCCTTGGCTTGGCAGGACTCGGGGGTGCCACGTGGGGGATCCTCCATTACCGCAGCCGTAGCCAAGTGTTGCAAATCGCTACGGGCAGTCCTACCGGAGAATACTTTGCCTTTGGTCAAGCGCTGGCCACAGTGGCAGCCCGCCATCACCCCCACATCCGCATTGAAGTACTGGCCACTGAGGGATCTGTCCAAAACACCGAACTTCTCCAGCAGGATGCTGTTCAACTGGCTCTGATCCAGAGTGATACCCCGGTGCGCTCTCCAGTGCAGGCGGTATCCTTTCTATTCCCAGAATATTTTCATCTCCTGGCTCGCCCTGAAGCCAACATTACCTCGGTGGCAGACTTAGCAGGCAAACGCATCGCCCTGATGCCGGTTGGCAGTGGATCCTATAGTCTGTTTTGGCCTTTGGTAGATCATTACAACCTTGATCCTGATGCTTTTGACTTTGAGCCGATGGAGGTGGAGCAAGCCTATGCTGCCCTAGCGGGGGGAGAGGTGGACGCTTTGTTTCGGATCACCGCGCTGGGAAATCCCGCCATTCGAGACTTGGTGGGATCCCGCCAAGCGGAGGTAGTGCCAATCGATCAGGCCGAGGCCCTACAGCTCACCTTGCCCTTTCTGGAGGAGATGCAAATCCCCAAAGGCAGCTATCGGGGTTATCCGACCCTGCCCCCAGAGGATCTAGCAGTGGTGGGGGTGCGGGCTGTCTTGGTTACCCACGAGAATGTTGATGCCGCCCTGATCTACACCCTGACCCAGCTGCTCTACGAGTTTCGCAACGAGGTGGTGGAGCTTTACCCACGGGCTGCCAGCATCGTGATGCCAGAGTCGGCCCAAAACCTGGGGTTGCCCCTTCATGCCGGAGCACGGGCTTACTTCTTGCAGGATGAGCCCAGCTTTTTGGAACGCTATGCCGAATCCTTGGGCTTCATCCTATCGGCATTGGTACTGTTGCTCTCCAGTCTTTGGCAATTTCGCCTCTGGCTGCAAGAGCGGCAAAAGAATCGGGCCGACCTGTACAACCTGCAATTGCTGGACTTGGTGAACGATATTGAGGACTGCCATCAGTTGGAATCTTTGACCCAGCTGCGGCTTCAGCTATTCGGGATCCTTCGGTCTGTGGTGGTGGATCTGGATAACGATCGGATTAACCCCGAATCCTTTCAATCCTTCACCATGCCTTGGCAAGTGGCCTTCACCACCCTGCAACACCGAGAGCGGATTCTATTGGGATCCCGTCCAGCAAAAAATGCCCTAGGTTCCCAAAACAACCAGTCAAAACGAGAGCCATGAAGCTGTCCCATCAACGGTCACCACGATTGATAGGAATAGGGATCCTGATCTACTGCTGCTGTTAGGGGTTCTAGGCCAGTCGACGAGTGAATAAATCTACCAACTCGAAACAAGAGGCTTAAGTCCCTTGCCTAAGCTGCCCCATATTTAGATGAGTCCAACTCGATGGCAGCCACAGCCCAAGCAATACCTAGTGAAACATACTGCTAACGGAGCTATCCTCATGGATCCGCCAGATCGCCTCCCCCAAAACTGAGGCCACCGACAACATGGTCAGCTCCGGAAAGTGAAGCTCTGGTGGCACGGGGATGGTGTTGGTGATGATCACCTCTTCAAACAGCCCCCCCGTCAGTCGCTTGATAGCTGGGGGCGAGAACACACCGTGAATAGCGCAGGCATAGACGGCTTTGGCCCCTTCGCGGCGGAGCAGCTTGGCTCCTTCCGAAATGGTGCCAGCAGTATCGATCATATCGTCCACGAGAATGGCAGTCTTACCCCGCACATCCCCAATCAAGTTCATCACTTCCACATCGTTATGGGCCTGACGACGCTTATCAATGATGGCTAGGGGAGCCTCATCCAGCTTTTTGGCGAAAGCTCTAGCCCGAGCCACCCCTCCCACATCGGGCGAAACCACCACCAGATCCTCCCCCAATAAGTTGCGATCCCGCAGGTAAGTCAACAGGACGGGCTGCGCATAGACGTGATCGAGGGGAATATCGAAGTAGCCCTGAATCTGGGCAGAATGTAAGTCCATGGCCAGCACCCGATGCGCTCCCGCCTGGGTGATCATATTGGCCACCAGCTTGGCGGTGATCGCCTCCCGTCCAGCGGTCTTGCGGTCAGCCCGAGCGTAGCCATAGTAGGGCAATACGGCTGTGATCTGACGGGCAGAGGCGCGACGACAAGCGTCAATCAGCACCAGCAGCTCCATCATGTGATCATTGACAGGCCGACAGGTGGGCTGGATCAGATAGACATCACAGCCACGAATAGATTCTTGGATTTGAACATAAAGCTCACCATCTGCAAACCGCTTATTGACCATAGGGCCAAGGTCAATATCGAGATATCGCGCCACCTCTAGGGCGAGGGGGGTATTGGCAGATCCGGAAAATATCTTCAGCCGTTTGGTATCAGGGGGCGGTGAAGCAGGGATTTCCAGCCGTGGGATGGTGCTGACCACTGGGCATGGCTTGAGCGCGACTGGGTCATCGTAGCACTGACTCCCCGTCTTGGGACAGAGAGAAATGTCAGTATTTAGACTGATTTTGGGATCCTTTGTCAGGGAACTCTCGTTTGGATAACCCCCGGCCAAGAGGGTTTGACTCAGCCAGAGGTTGTTTTGATTATTACCGGGATCCCTATTGTCAGGGACTTGCTCTTCAGTGACTTGTGGAATGAGTGGGAACCTGCTCTGGGAGTGTCGGGGCCGGGAGGCTGGCAGTCAAAATACGGGCTACCAACTGATCAAAGCTCCAGCCCAAGGCAGCGGCAGCATCCGGGCACAACGAGGTGGGGGTCATGCCGGGCAGGGTATTGACCTCCAGGATCCAGGCTTGACGCTGATGGAGACGCAGATCTACACGGGCCAAGCCGAGACAGCCCAAGACTTCATAAGATTGCAGGGCCAATTGTTCGCAGGTGTGCAGCAGCTTTTCCTCCACCTGAGGCGGAATCAAATGCCGGGATCCCCCTGGTTCATATTTGGCCTCATAGTCGTAGAAACTGCCGTGGTGGGGCACAATCTCGATGGCGGGCAAGAGCTGACCATCAAGGATCGAGATGGTGAGTTCTTGCCCAGGAATGTAGGTTTCCACCAAGACATGTGACGAAACCCAAGCCACTTGCTCTAGAGCTCGCCCCCACTCAATCGCACCACTTACCACTGAGATGCCAACGCTGGAGCCACCATCAGCAGGCTTCACCACCACCGGCGATCCCAGTTGATCTTTGACGTGTTCCCAGGCGGGCAATGTGGTTGGGGATCCCGCCAGACTAGTGGGGGTAGGGATCCCGCTGGCCCGAAACAGGCGCTTGGCGAGATTTTTATCCATAGCCAGTCCACTGGCCAAAGCCCCGGATCCCTGGTAAGGCAACTCCAGCCAGTCCAACATTGCTTGAACCGTGCCGTTCTCGCCGCCGCCGCCATGAAGGGCAATCCAGACAAACTCGCAGCCCTGCTGCTTCTGTTGCCACAGCTGATGGGGCAGATCCAAGCCAGGATCCAATAGAGTGACCTGATGGCCCAAGTCCTCCAGTGACCTCTTGATGGCGCGACCCGTGACCCAAGAAACATCTCGCTCAGGAGACAGTCCACCCGCTAGCACCACGATCTGCATTGGAATTACCTCATGTCACACACCTTGGGGGTTATTCTAAACCCTCTGGTTAGGTGGTGGGGCGGCGACGGCGCAAAAACTCAGGAATATCCAAACTGGGTTCGGGAGGTGGTTCAGGGGCTGAGGGCTGAGGGGGTGCCGAAGGGGCAGGGCGGGGGGCCGGACGACGGGCCATAATCTTGGGGATGACGGGCTTAACAGCACCCATGGGTCGAGGGGCAAAGCCAGTGGCGATCACCGTAATTCTTACCTCTCCCTGCATCCGTTCATCCAGGACCGCTCCAAAGATGATGTTGGCATCGGGATCCACTGCATCGGCAATAATCTCAGCGGCAGCGGTCACCTCATGCAGGGTCAGATCGCTGCCGCCCGTCACATTCAACAGCACTCCCTTAGCCCCATCAATCGAGGTCTCCAATAAAGGAGAAGAAATGGCAGTGATGGCCGCCTCTCGGGCGCGCGACTTTCCGGATCCCATGCCAATGCCCATCAGAGCGGAACCCGCATCGGCCATGACGCTACGCACATCCGCAAAATCAACGTTGATCATGCCAGGAATGACAATGATGTCTGAGATCCCCTGTACCCCTTGCCGCAGCACATCATCCGCCACCCGGAAGGCTTCTTGTACGGGCGTTTGCTCTGAGATGACTGAGAGTAGCTGGTCGTTGGGGATAATGATCAGGGTATCCACCGCAGCCTGTAGGGCTGCAATCCCTTCTTCTGCCTGCTTCGTACGGCGACGGCCCTCAAAGGTAAAGGGACGGGTGACCACACCCACGGTGAGAGCTCCAGTTTCTTTGGCAATTTGGGCCACCACAGGAGCTGCCCCAGTGCCGGTGCCGCCGCCCATGCCCGCTGCAATAAAAACCAGATCGGATCCCTCTAGGGCACTGGCAATCTCATCATTGGATTCTTCGGCAGCTTTTTGTCCCACAGCAGGGTTGCCACCTGCCCCTAGTCCGCGAGTCAGCTTTTGGCCGATCTGTAACCGTTGAACTCCAGCGGCCTGAACCAGGGCTTGGGCATCGGTGTTGACGCTCCAGAATTCAACCCCAGCCAGATTGCTAATTGCCATGCGGTTGACCGCGTTGCCACCACCACCACCGACGCCGATCACCTTGATTTTGGCAGCGCTACTGGGCACAATACCCTCCAATTGACCACCCTCCCATTGAGCCGACGACTGCAAGTGAGTGCCGTTCCTGCTGTAGTCTGACTTGGCCTCTCCTCTTGGATCCCCTAGATATCCCTCGTTTAAGTACCGAGGAGAAGACCCAAGAGTCTCGCCATCCCGACCGGGGGAGGCATTTTGAGCATGGTTGTCTGACCAATTAGACGACATCAGTATCCTAGGGTAGCTTGCTTTTGCAGATGCTATCGATATGGGCTGCTTAAATATAGGGCAAACCCCGAAAATTGCCAATTATTCACATCATCTCATAAACTCTAAAA
>JBHJNR010000447.1:0-3062 GCA_050330615.1 Cyanophyceae cyanobacterium | reverse complement strand
AAAGTCTGTCGATTGCTATCCGGCGATGACATTTGTCAACTATTTCCTAATATTTCCTAAGATGTAACAGCCTTGTCGCATCTTGAATATTGAGGCAAATTCCTCGCTATGATTGAAGTTGAGGGTGATAGGCCCTCGGCATTCACGGCTCACTACCTAGGGTAAATACGGGGCCAAGCATGTTTCTGACACAGATAAGGGGGATCAGTATGTTTAAAAGAATGTTAGTGGCTCTTGATAATTCTGACATGAGTGTCGCCGTCTTTCGGCGTGCTCTAGAGATGGCTGAAGCGACAGAATCCACGCTGATGCTGCTGCATGTTCATAACCCAGGTGAACCCGGTGCTCCCGAGCCCCCTTTTGTCTTGGGTGTCGATTATGGCGCTGATATCAGTCAGGAGTTATGGGAGTCTTATCGGGAGCAGCGGTATCTCTATGAGCAAGCCCAAGTAAATCATTTGGCGGAATTGGCTCAATCTGCTCAATCCATAGGAGTCGCTGCGGAATACACCTTTAATGGTGGGAATCCAGGCCGACTCATTTGTGAACTGGCCACCAATTGGGATGCCGATCTGATCTTAATGGGGCGACGCGGCCATTCTGGCTTGAGCGAATTGGTCATCGGCAGTGTCAGCAACTATGTCATGCATCATGCTCCTTGCAGTGTCTTGATCATTCAGGGATCCAAAGAGAGATCTCCAGAGCCGTTGCAACCGGCTGAGGCGAACAAAGTGATGGCATAGCAGCCTCCCCAGTCAAGGATTGGGATCCCTGAGGGCTAGCTGATCGAGACCCTTGCGGTTGAGATAGCTAGGATAATAAAAACGACCTTTGGGATCCCTGTGGATATGTCACTCCAACCTGTGGCGGTTTCAACTCTGCTGATGACCACGTTGCTGGCCATCGGCTTATTTTTTTTCATTCGTGCCTCGGGTAAAGATCGGGTCGAGACCCGCAGATATACCACTCAACAAGCTTTGGAAACTTTGGGATCCCAGGTGCGGCAGTATCTCGTGAGGCGAGGATTTGTCTTGGTGTCAGCGGATGACACCGGGATTGCCACGTTTCAAGGGCAGGCGCAACCCAGTGGATTCCTAGCTGTTTTATTGACCTTGCTGGCGGCAGTGGGTCTGGCCTGTCTGGCCATGGTGCTGCAAACCTTGTTTCCCCAGTGGGGGCGGCTGGCCTGGTTATTGCTGACCGCCGCACCGTTAGCGGGAGATTATTACCGCTTTCGCAATCAGCGTCTAGAGACTGTCCGCCTCCGGATTGAGCAATTCAGTATTGAGGATAAAGTTAGCTCAGGTGACAGCGAGACAAGGGATGTTAAGGCTCAGCTCCATATCTCGGGACATCGAGACGAACTGGATGACCTTGAGCAGACTTTGGGATTGGAATGGGCCGACTGAGCTGTCTACCCTTAGGCCGGTTAGATAAGGGGCTTAAGCCCCTTGTTACTATTGGGTCAATTGACGTTGCTGAATTCTACAAGTTAGGGAAAAGATAGCAATCGCTTGGTCTGTAGATCTGCCTTACAACGAGCGGGCAAACGAGGGATCCCACATCACCACCACCGACAAATTATCGAGATAGCGATCCATCTCATTGCTTTGTCGCAAGAACCAAGCGTCATCGTTGGAGATCACCAAGTCATAGCCTAGTGTTCTCACCGCTCGGATCCGATGGGGACGTTCCCCAATCCGCGTAGTCAATGTTTGAATCTGATCTTCAGAGGTGGCATAGGCGGCAGTGCCTTCACCCGCCACGAGGGCTGTATTCAACTCCTGGTTCAGTCCCGGCACCGTATAGATCTGATTGCCATCAGGATCAAAGAGCCGCATTGACATGCTGGGCTCAAAGTCTAAACCCCGTGCATCCACAATCAAGCCCGTGACTTGGGGCTGGCGCTGTTCGGCACCTATATTCAAGCCACCCGACTCGCCTGATCCTCCTGATTGTCCGGGGCCAAATCCAGGCCCGGATCCCATCCCAGAGCCAGCTCCTGCGCCGGAGGTACCGGCGGTACCTCCCGTGCCAGAACCTGTGCCGCCGCCACCAAAGCTGGGGCCAGTGCCACCACCCTCTGTTCCCATTTGTTGGCGCAAATCCAGATCAAAGATCGGGCCATCGCTCAGATCTTCTCCCTCACCTTCTACAAAATTCCAACCCTCTCCCATCAAACTGGGATCAACCGCAGGATCAACATTGGGATCAAAGTCTTGATTGGAGACTGAACCACGAGGGGACTGGGGCTCCCCGAGCTGAAAATAGACTGGCTCCCCGGGAATCGGTGGGGCTAGAGCCGGAGTCTGCCGAAATAGTGTCGTGGGCTCAGAGGTCTGAACAGGGGACGAATGAGGAGAGAACAGAGCCTGAGCCTGGGCCATACCACTGACTTGCATCAGGCCCAAACCCAAGCCGGCAAAAAGACCCAGCCAAACCTGGGGATCCACTTGATTGGTTCGACGATCCATTGATCTCAAGCCTCAATACCACCGTCCTTATGGTATCCAAACCTAGCCGGTACCAAGGGGGGAGGCTAGCGCATAGCTAAGGGGTATCGGCAGAAGTTTTGATTGACATTGGGATCCCTTACTCAAGCTATCCCGCCTCCGGATGGCAACATCCTTGCCCAAAAGCCCTTCCTTTAGCCGCCTTTAGACGGGGGGATCCTGTGCAGGGCGCTGCTGCATCAACTCAGCATAGGCCGCTTCAAAATCGTGGCAGGCAATCACCAGGGATCCCGGATCCAGCTCTCCTGCCACCCGATGGCGACGAATGGCGGCGATGGCAGCACGATTGCTCAACAGAGCCAGATCCGCCCCGCTCCACCCTGTCGTTCGCTCTGCCCAATCGTCCAGATTGACATCCTCCTCCAGCGGGCGCGTTTGATTGTGAACCCCCAAAACTGACCGCCGGGCGGCCAAATCAGGCAATTCCACCTGCAGATGAAGCTCCAACCGTCCGGCTCGTGTCAGCGCCGGATCTAAGCTGCCTTTGCGATTGGTGGCCGCCACCAACAGTACCCCCTGTCGAGGTCGGATCCCATCCAGTTCGGCCAG
>JBHJNR010000446.1:0-4308 GCA_050330615.1 Cyanophyceae cyanobacterium | reverse complement strand
CCCCCTGCTCCAGCCGAGTCTCGGGCAAGCGATTCCTCGCAACTGGGGCCACCGATTCAGGCATCAGCCGCCAGCAGTGGCAGCAGTCAAGGCACCACTGACAGCCTAGGTCTGACCAGCCCCAGTCAACCCGCTCCTCCTGGCCCCCCTGCCGTTGCGGCGCGGGCAGACGTCAACTGGGGGCCGTGGCTGGCGGATTTGAAGCGTCGGGTAGAGGGCAATTGGATCCCTGGGCAATCCGGAGCCTCCCGCCGCACGGTCGTGGTATTCTCGGTGGGGCGTAATGGCAGCCTCTCTAACCCTCGCATCTCCCGCAGTTCGGGACATCAACCCACCGATGATGCAGCCCTACAAGCGATCTCACGGGCTTCTCCTTATATGGCGCTGCCCGCTGAGTATGTGGGGGATGCCGTTCAAATCAACTTCACGTTTGATATCAACGTGTTGGGTCAACTCGAAGGCAGTGGCTCTGGTATCTAGACAAGAATGGGGATCCTAAGGATCCACTTGCTGAAAAACTAAGAGTAGTTGCATGAACGAACCTCAACAGGTCTACACTGTAAAGGTGGCTATGAGGCTTGATGGGCATGGTATACAGCGAAACACTGGCTCCCGAACTAGATAGCAACGACAGCAATACGTCTTATGCCGACACGATTTCAACCGTTGTATCTAGCCTCAAGGAAGATGCAGCCTACGAAAGTCATGGGGAAGGGCAAGGACACACCTGGAAATTTGATTACGGCACCGTTCAGGTCTTTGTCCACCTGACGGGCGAAAACTCAGACGACACCTTATCCGTGTGGTCATCTGTGTTGACGCTTCCGGCTCGGGATGAAGCTCAGCTCTTCCGTACCCTGCTAGAAAAAAGCTGGATTGAAACCCTGGAAGCCCGCTTCTCGATCTGGAATGACCAGGTGGTTTTGAACCATTTTCGGACGCTAGAAGGACTCACCGCAGCGGAAATCTCCCGCGCCATCACCATCGTCGCCACCCTGGCTGATGAATATGATGAGCCCCTGATTCAGGCTCATGGCAACCCTGCCTAGGTCAGTGTGACTCGGGATCCCGTACTCCAAGGCAGACTGATTCCCTGGATTCTGGCACCGGGATCCAGGCAGATGGCAGCTGACAGTCTACTGTTATCGCAAGGGATCCCGACCTTACGCTTCTATGGGTGGGAGCGAGAAACCATCTCTCTAGGCAAGCATCAGCCCTCTGAACTTGGCCTGACCCAGGATCCCTTTCAATCAATTCCCAAAGTCCGTCGTCCTACGGGGGGGCGGGCTGTTTTACATGCCAACCCCAGCCAAGAATTAACCTATGCCCTCGTCATGCCCCACTTAGCTGAGCAAGGTCTGGGGCAACGGGAAGCAGCTTATCGTCATCTCTGCGAATTTTTGCGGCGGGGGCTGGCTCACTTAGGGATCCCTTTGGATGACTGGATCCCGCGTGGTCATCGTTCTCGTGCCATCCCCGCCCGTTTGTCCCAACGCACCAGTTGTTTTGCAACCCAGACAGCGGCTGATTTGACTTATCAGGGCCAGAAAATAATTGGCAGTGCCCAAGTCTGGGGTCGGGGCGTCGTCTTGCAGCAGGGCAGCATCCTGCTCCAGCCCGATCGAGAGCGCTGGTCACAGCTTTGGCACCAGGATCCGCATAGGGTGATTGGCCTTCAAGAGATTCTGGGATCCCCGATTCAGACTAGCCAACTCATTGAGATTCTTGTCCAGGCGGCAACCGACGTATTTGGGATCCCTTGGCAAGTGCAGGATTGGATCCCTGCTGAGCAGTCGGCCATTCAACATATTGCCGCAAACTTTCAGATTTCAGAATAAGGAAAGGGGGAAAGAGTGCTGAGGGATCTCTTTCTCCCCTTTAATGGCATCTATTCAGAATGGCATCTATTCAGTGACCTCAATTACTCATCTGGGAGAACTCTCCTCATTGATGAATCCGTGAAAACACTCTTGAGATCACAAAAACAATAGGCTATTCCAATCCCACTTCTTCAACAACATCAAGGACGAAGGCATCAGGATCTGCGTCACATTCTAAAATCATGGCTTCAGCCAGACCACCAATATATTCAGAATCCACCACCGTATCCCCTGAAATACCAGACAGATAACCATCTAACCAAAAGATCATCAGAACAGATGTTTCAGTATCCAGCTCTATCAGCTCTGCACAGGTAAACTCATTCATATCAAAGGATTCAGCCTTAACGGGGCTTGTCCCTATCAGAGTTGCTCCCAATGCTGTTAAACCCGCTATTGTCCAGTGAACGACAGTATTTTTCATTGTACCTGAGGAACCTCCAAGAGATTGGATTTAGATTATCACAAACCCGAAAAACAATGATCACAAAGCGGCATATTCATGGTTGTTGAGTCCTATTGACTTCGGTTCATTGAATAGCATTGATAGGCGTATCAGTTTCAAGGATTAATGCTGGGACATCCTTTGCTATGAATCTTCTGATAGTCTGATGAAACCTTGTGTGGAGGAATAATGTATCTTCTAATTCCGGCAGCAGGTAGTGGGCGACGGATGGGGGCCGAGAAAAACAAATTATTACTGACGGTGCAAGGACAGCCCATTTTGAGTTGGACTCTGAAGGCTGCTGATCAGGCCCAATCGATCACCGCCATTGGCATCATCGGCCAGCCTCAGGATCAATCCGCCTGGATCGAACTGCTCGATCACCTTCAGCTCTCTACACCTGTTTCCCTCATTCCCGGTGGTGCTACTCGCCAAGAGTCCGTCTACCGAGGGGTGATCTATCTTCAACAGCAACCTCAGCCGCCAGAGTTTGTGCTGATTCACGATGGGGCTCGTTGCCTAGCCACTGCTCAGTTATTTGACCGCTGTAGTGCCTTTCTCCAACACTTGGGATCCCCTCATCAGGGCATGGTTGCCGCCATTCCGGTCAAAGACACCATCAAGCTGGCTACCCCTGCCGATTCATCAACGGGATCCTTGAGGGTCGAATCCACTCCCGATCGCAGCCGGCTTTGGGCGGCTCAAACTCCCCAAGGGTTTCAATTGGATGCCCTGCTAAAGGCCCATGACCAGGCGATTCAGGAGGGCTGGGAAGTGACTGATGATGCTGCCCTCTTTGAAAAGATGGGCTGGGAGGTGGCAATTGTGGAGGGAGAAGAAACCAATATCAAACTGACAACGCCGCTCGACAAACTGCTCGCAGAACGCATCTTGGCCGAACGGGGCCTATTGACCTAGGGCGTGTCATCAGATCAGCCAGATAACCGCAGCCGCCAGATAGATTGCTCCTAGGAAATTCTCTGCCCGCTTGTCGTAGCGTGTGGCAATTCCCCGATACTGCTTGAGCTTGGCAAAAAAGTTTTCTATCAAATGCCGCACTTTGTACAACTCTTTGTCATACTCCCGTGGATGTTTGCGATTCCGCTTTGGGGGAATTACCACCGTCTTTCCCCGCTCTTGCAGCGGCTTTATCACTCGCTCGTCAGCGTCATATCCCTTATCCCCCAAGACGATATCCGCTTCTATTGCCGGTACTAGGTGGTCAGCACCCTCTAAGTCAGACGCTTGTCCTTCACTGAGATAAAACTCCAGCGGATTTCCCAACCCATCCACCAGTGTGTGAATCTTGGTGCTCAGTCCGCCCTTGCTCCGGCCAATGGCTTCTGGCCCCCCCCTTTTGCCCCCGCACTGTGCTGGTGGGCGCGTACTATCGTTGAGTCCATCATGGCCCATTCATTATCGGCATCCTTGGCTAGAACCTTGAACACACGCTCCCACACCCCTGACTTTGACCACCGTGTAAAACGGGTATGGATGACTCTAAAATCCCCAAATCGCTCCGGTAAGTCTCGCCAGGGAATACCAGCTCTGTAGCGGTAGAGCACCGCCTCGACAAACAGGCGGTTATCTTTGGCTGTGCCGCCCACATGGCCTTCTCGTCCGGGCAGGAGGTCTTTGATACGCTCCCATTGGTCGTCACGGAGTCCGTATCGTCGTGTTGTCATCTCGGGCTCTCCTCTTATCTCAGCTCCTCTACTTTACCTATCTGATGACACACCCTAGCATATTATGGGCTCTTTTTTCTTGCGCTTACCCTGGCTCTACTGACTAAGGTTGTTGCCTAGTAATCCTTGGCGGAGATCTCCCACCATTGGGTAGTTCCGCAGGTGGCTTAAGCCCCTTGTTTGTAATTGGTAGATTTATGCCACCGAGTATTAGATTAGGCACCTTGCCAATCTTTATCGAAAACCTCCCACTAAGTCCGAATCTGGGATAGCCAAATCAACGGCATAGCCTTCGACG
>JBHJNR010000445.1:0-3382 GCA_050330615.1 Cyanophyceae cyanobacterium | reverse complement strand
CGGCCAGGGCTTGGGCACATTCCCGTTGACCCCAGCTGGGATCTGCGAAAAACAGGCTGTACCCGGCTCGATAGCCCCCCAAGACCGCCGCCAAGATAGCCACCGGATCCCGTTCCTGGATCAGCAGTCGGCGCGGCAGGGTAGGTGTCTCGATCTGCTGCAACCGCTGCTCCACCGCCAGCAGGGATTGGGCCAGCCGAGGATTAACGGATCCCAGCAACCAACCCTGATCCTGAAGCTTTGAGAGTAACTGCTCAATCATGCTGCCCCCCCAGGGCCACCCAAACCGCTTCAAAGTGTTGCCGAGCTGCCAGCAGCCCTACCCGAAAAGGATCGACAGGATTACCTCCATCGGCGGCCAGCCAGTGATCGAGGCCAAAACCCACCGCCCGCTGATCCAGGCGATGCAGCCGAGTCAGCCGTGCCGCATGATAGGTGCCCACCACCGTCTCAAATGCTGCCGAGACAACACGATCCAAGGCATGGAGGGCTTTATTCTCGACCCATTCCCCCACCGATCCTGAGATGGCGGGCTTCAGCACCACCAGCTGTCGCCAGCCCCGCTCATAGCACTGGGACAACTGAGCCAACCCAGCCACAGATTCATCCAAGGCTAGCGGGATCCTACCCGGTTGTGAGGCTTGCAGCATTGCCTCAAAGCCATCTGGGGGCAGGGGTTGTTCGATAAACTCAATTCGCTGGAACAGATCCTCAGCCTGCAGCCACGCCTCTAACTGGGCTGGGTTCAACCCACCATTGGCATCCAGTCGCACCGGGATCCCAGCAGGTAGATAAGCCAATAACCGCCTGATCTGATCCTGTTCTAGGGCGGGATCCTCCAGTCCGATTTTGAGCTTAAAAGCACCCCATTGCTCAGGCTGGGAAAAGCTCTCTAACGCGGCGAATGCCCCTCGGCAGGATCCCAACAACCCACACATCGGGATCGGTGAGTGTTGATCCCAGTCCAGTAGATCTGCCGGATCCTGATGCAGGTCTTGTCCTGCACAGCTGAGGCCAAAGCGGGTGGCTGTCATCGCTAGCGGGATCCCGTCCAGGTTGCTCAGATCCAGCCAGCCAGAGTGAGCTTGACACCAGGCCAGAGCCTCCGCCCAGGATTCGGAGCCGAACCAGTCTATGGGGGCAATTTCGCCATAGCCCACTCGGCCATCACGATCCCGGAGTCGGAGTAGGATCCCATCTCGTTGCTGCCACAGACCGTGGTGGGTCTGGAGGGGCTGACGAAACAGACGGTGGTAGGGCTGATAGCTCAATTGAGCCTGAATGGTCGCTTGCACAGACATGATTTTTGCACAGGCATAATGATGGGATGGAGGACTGTAATGACAGGATAGGAAACTAGCTAGTATTTAGCGCGATCTCTCACTTTAGTCCTTGAGGCCTATGGGTGAGCAAATGATTTCAAGTCTTGAGATATGGCGAGTACGGAAGAAGAGAGGGAACTACTGATGCAACTATCTCCAGCTTATTTGTAGTGGGAACAGGAAACTATCAATCAGGGGATTATCCAAGGAATCCAAATTAGTGAACAACGGGGGATCCAACGGATCTTTGTGGCGATTGGGTAAATGGTCAAGGTTCAGAATATGCTCAACCGTGATGGGCAGAAGATGGATCCCGTTGACTTGGTGATGTTTGTTCAACTCATTCAGGGGCATCCCAAGATTGAGCTTGTCAAGATGAATTGGGGACATCTGAGCTTGAGCATGAGGTGCATGACCCAGCTCGTTATGTGGATATCTATTTTCGACCTGGGGATCCCGCCAGTCAGTTACCACCCTTAGAGTTAGGGCTGTTGGGACGGATGGCAAGATTCTCCTGTCTGATGGAGCCGTTTCGGAATCCTGTCACGCTCAAAGATGTCCAGGCTTGCCTGATGAAAGGATTGGCGATGCAGCAGCAGTCAGATACCGGAAATCCTTGGCTATGGAGCTTGACCCCAACGGCTTCTGTACGGGTCTGTAAGCAGTTTCAAGCTCAGCCGGATCCACTGGAATTGGCGGGGATTTACACATTCTCAAAGCGCCAATTCAAATCTGAAGTGCATCAGTTTCTGATGTCTGAGCATAGAATACTTCAAAAGGAGTTTGATAGTCAAGTGATTTCCTCGGTCGATGATTCACCAACTCCACCACATTCTTTAGCTGCTCTGGCTGGATTGTTCTGAAGTTCGTCTTCTTGGGGAAATATTGCCTAATCAGTCCATTTGTATGCTCATTAAGCCCTCGTTCCCAGGAATGATATGGATTGGCGAAGTACCATGATACTCCCAGACTCTTTGCTAGTTCTTCATGCCCACTAAACTCTTTTCCATTATCCGATATTATCGTTTTCTTTTTCTCACTGCCTAGACCTGAGAATAACTCCTTTGTAGCTTGTTTGATTGCTGCTGGTGTTTTTGATTTTGCTAAGCCTGCCATCAGATACTTTGAGGCTTTATCCACATGAGTCACGATAACCCCTTGGTGATTTCCTCCAATTATCGTGTCACTCTCCCAGTGCCCAATCTCTTTCTTCAGGTTGGCTATATCTGGGCGTTTCTCAATCCCTACTCTGTTTGGAATCCTTCCCCTGCTTGACTTTTAGCTAGCTCTACGTTTCCTTTTTCTTTTCCCTTGCCTAAGATTTTTTTGATATCTCTTCATTCCAAAGTGGTCGTTATATATCAGTTTGTAGATGGTTTCATAGCTCAATGTCTTTTTGCCGGTTCGCTTCATTCGTCCTGATATTTGCTCTGGACTATGATAGCTCTCCAGTCCAGCCTTAATCTCTGCTATGCAATCTTCATGGATTGCGGATATGACTGGTTTTGCTGCCTGTCGGCGCTGCTCACTCTTGGTCTGCGCAGTATCTGGCAAATAAGTCTCTTGCTGGGCTCGATTGCGCTTCAGTTCTCTGGATATTGTGCTCGCATCCCGATTCAGCTTTTTAGCTATTGCCCGAAGTGGCAAGTTTGTGCTTGTTAGTAGGTGGTGCAGGTCAAATCGCTCGGTTGCGGTAAGATGTGTGTAGCTCATAGTTTAGTCCTTTTGTTGTGGTAAACATCAGACTATCCCTATGAGCCTTTTTTGCGAAGGTCTCTGGGTGTTGCACTTCACGCTTGAATGGGCGAACCTTTAGACCCAAGATTGAGTCCTTCGATACCATTATCAATATAGATTTGCTTCCATTTGCTAATAAATCCTGAGCATACGTGGATTGCACCCATAATCTCGTGATGGGTGCAATCCTTGCAAGGTCATCTTGACCAAGGTACAGGGACAAAAAATGACGGGGAGCAAAGAAAGGTAGGGCTGGAGGGGATTTGACAAGGTCAAGGGTGAGGAGGTGAGCTAAGAATTACCACACCCCTAGCATCCACCTC
>JBHJNR010000444.1:0-3430 GCA_050330615.1 Cyanophyceae cyanobacterium | reverse complement strand
AAGATATCTTTGTGGGCATGGGGGCACCTCGAGATCACGTATCGGTGCTGGATATCCGCACCCCCGTTGATGCCCGGCAGTCCAAAGCCCTAGAAACCCTCAAGGATGCTACGGCGGTCTACTTTACGGGTGGCGATCAAGAACGATTGTCGGACGTGTTGGCCGATACCGAGCTAATGGAGTCGATCCGGCTGCGCTCTCGGTCGGGATCCCTGGTGGTAGGGGGCACCAGTGCTGGGGCTTCTGCCTTGGGACATCACATGATCTCGCGGGGATACAGTGGTGAGTCTCCCACCCCGGCCATCGTCACCGTCAAGACGGGCTTGGGGCTGCTGCCCACCATGATCGTGGATCAGCACTTTCATCAGCGCAATCGTCTGGTGCGACTGATTACAGCGGTGGCCTATCATCCCCATTGCCTAGGTTTGGGCATTGACGAAAATACCGCTGCCATCATCCAGGCGGATCAAACCCTGACGGTGATTGGCGTCGGTTCTGTCACCTTGGTGGATGGATCCCAGATGACCTCGACGGTGGAGCATACCTCCGAAGATGATCTGTTTAACCTGAGTGATGCCAGAGTTCATTTTTTGGCGACAGGATCCCGTTTTGATCTGACTAGAATGAAGCCTCTCTAGGGGACTGCTCGCTCCGATCTTGCCTGATATGGGATCCTTGAGATCTTGATCTTTGTTTTGTAACAGCCCCGCCTTTTCTATCAACCCTGATACTCCAGACTTTATCCTGAGGCCCCGATGTCTTTGATTCGCACCCTTCATCAGCAGTTGTTGGCCAAAGAACGCTCTGCCGTCGAGATTGCCCAAGACTATTTGGATCGGCTGGAAGCGTTAGAGCCTCAGTTACATAGTTTTTTGACCATCACCCGCGACCATGCCCTCAGCCGAGCGGCAGCCGTGGATCGGCAGATTGCGGCAGGACAGACCCTCAATCCTTTAGCCGGGATCCCTGTCGCCATTAAAGACAACATGTGTACCCAAGGGATCCCCACCACCTGTGCCTCTCGCATTTTGGAGGGATACATTCCCCCTTACGAGTCAACTGTTACCCGCAAACTAGGGGAGGCGGGGATGGTGATGGTGGGCAAAACCAACCTGGATGAGTTTGCGATGGGATCCTCCACCGAGAATTCCGCCTTTCAGTTCACCGCTAACCCGTGGGATTTGGAACGGGTGCCGGGGGGATCCTCGGGGGGATCAGCCGCTGCGGTTGCCGCCAACCGAGCTGCCGTCTCGCTGGGATCCGATACCGGGGGATCCATTCGTCAACCCGCTGCCTTTTGTGGAGTGGTGGGGCTGAAGCCCACCTATGGCTTGGTGTCGCGGTTTGGCCTGGTGGCCTTTGCCTCCAGCCTCGATCAGATCGGCCCTTTTGGCCAAACAGTTGAGGATGTGGCCCTGATGTTGCAGGGCATTGTCGGTCACGACCCAATGGATTCCACCAGCTTGAATGTGGAGATCCCAGACTACAGCCAAGCCCTGATCCCTGATATGAAAGGGATGAAAGTGGGGGTGATTTCTGAGCTATTAGGAGACGGTTGTGGGGCAGAGACTCGGGCTGCGGTTGAGACGGCTATCGAACAATTTAAAGCGCTGGGGGCTGAGATCATTGAAGTGGCCTGTCCCACCTTTAACTATGGTCTGGCCACCTATTACATCATTGCTCCCTCAGAAGCCTCGGCCAATTTGGCCCGTTATGACGGGGTGAAATTTGGTCGGCGGGAAGCGGCCAACTCCTTGATCTCGATGGTGTCCAAATCTCGCGCTCAGGGGTTTGGGGCCGAGGTGAAGCGGCGGATCATGATTGGCACTTATGCCCTCTCCTCCGGCTATTACGATGCCTACTATCTCAAAGCCCAAAAAGCCCGTACTCTGATTCGGCAGGATTTTGCCAAAGCCTTTGAGCAGGTGGATGTGTTGATCAGCCCTACCACTCCTAGCCCGGCCTTCAAAGCGGGTGATCGAGAGGATCCCTTGAGTATGTATCTCTGCGATCTGATGACGATCCCGGTCAATTTGGCGGGCTTGCCGGGGTTGAGCCTGCCCTGTGGGTTCTCGGGGGGATTGCCGATTGGGTTGCAAATTGTGGGGAATGTGTTGCAGGAGAGCAAAGTGTTACGGGCGGCGTATGCCTACGAGCAGTCCACCGAGTGGCACACCCATCATCCCAAGGTTTAATCCATAGCTAGGATCAGTGGGCAGCTATGATCAGTATTATTATACTTTTTTGCCTGCTATAGGCTCTGAGATGTGCTCCATATCGACAAGATTCCACTTCATGTTCTTGTTGCGATAGAGACGTTTTTTCTTGAGTGGATAATCTCCTACATCGTGAGCCAGTCGCTGCCCCACCACTATGCACCGAAGAATCGCTTTACCGACATTTTTGAGCTGGTGAGGTTCGCCACCCGCTCGATAGCCGATGAAGTCACCTTGCTTAACCGTAAAGTGAGTATCGCCAACTATTGCCTCTGCCTCACCATCAAGGATATACACACATTCATCTTCATGATGGTGCATGTGTAATTCTGTAGAGTCATATCCTGGTGAGATCTCAACGATGTGAAACCCAATACCTGTTAGTCCAGTTAGATCCCCAAGTGATTTATTGATCCGCTTTGCATTGTCATTAAGGAAGTGCGTTTTCGATACCCCTTCATCCTCTGCAATTTCTTCTCTAGTGACGAGATACTTGTCCATATCAGATTCTCCTTGAGACATAAGATTCGGGTTCAGTGGCTAAAATGTTAGACCTTGGCTTGAAATGCTGGATGGAATTGGACATGGCCATGAGCAGAAGACGTACTAAAGGATAGAGAGAGGAAGAACTCTTGCGGGACGCCCTCAAGTACGAGAGCAGGATTATTCGCAAACCCAAAACGGAGGTAGAACGCGGGGTCGCCAACAAGTACACACCCCTTTGCTCCAATCTTGCGAAGCTCAGCAAGACCACTCTCCATAAGTGCGCGTCCAATGCCACGACGTTGCCAGTTAGGATCGACCGAAATCGGGCCAAGCCCATACCAGTCAATGGTGTTATCACTAATGGTCACAGGAGAAAACGCAATATGCCCTATGATGTGCCCAGCTTCTTCAGCAACAAGTGATACCGAAAGCGCATGATCTGCTCGTAAAGCGGAGATGATGAACTGCTCGGTTTGATGGCTGTGAGGATGAGAGAGAAAAGCCCGTCGAGTGACTTGCGCAATTCCCTCTTCGTCTAAAGGTGTTTCGGGGCGAATAGTTGTAGTCATTGAGTCAAGGAATAACAACTAAGATAGACAGCCGTAGACAGCCTTGGCAACACGGCCAAAATGGCTCGCCCAATGGCCTCATTGGTTGGCTAACTGGATATATTGGATACATTAACCGACGGCCCTCAACGACTTGAACGTCCGCCTGCAAGCTTCAGA
>JBHJNR010000443.1:0-2898 GCA_050330615.1 Cyanophyceae cyanobacterium | reverse complement strand
AGAGGGATCCCCCTGAAAAGAATTCTGAGAACCGGTGGCCAGCTCTGTCGGTGCTTTCATGTCGATCACTCACGAGTCTGTAACACATCTTAACGTCTGGGATCCTATCTTGCCGGATCTACCCTGGAAACCGGATCGAACCCCAAACGGCGATAGAGCAGAAACTGTCGGG
The DNA here is from genome assembly GCA_050330615.1 of Cyanophyceae cyanobacterium. Classification (GTDB taxonomy): domain Bacteria; phylum Cyanobacteriota; class Cyanobacteriia; order Thermostichales; family Thermostichaceae; genus JAAUUM01. The sequence goes on along the minus strand of JBHJNR010000443.1, from coordinate 2,726 downwards.
AAGCCCCCAGCCATTGCCACAGATCGCTAGAGACATGCAGCACCCGATACTCCATCTTTTCGTAGAGGTGGCGGGCGGCAGGGTTGGATTCTAAGACATGGAGATGCAGCGCCTGATAGCCCCAGGCCAAGGCCACCGCTTCAGCTCCCGTCAACAGCTGCTGTGCCACCCCCCGCCGCCGCCATTGGGGTAACACCGCCAGATTAGAAACATAGGGATGAAGGCCAGGTTGGGGCACTCCACTCAGATCCCGCAACGAAATTTCCAACGCTCCCACCATGGTTGCCCCCCACCATGCCCCCAGACAGCAATAATGACGGGGATCCGAGCGCATCCGTTTGTGCAGATCGGCGCTGACTGTCAGCCGATAGAGCGGAAAAAAGAATCCCTGCACCCCCACCGGAGGGTTAAACACCTGCGACATCACATCCGCCACCAGCGCTAATTCTTCGGTCTTGGCTGGCTGGATCCGCAAGGTTGAAGCCCGATTGGTCTGGGGATCTGTGGGTGGCAGGGGGTGAGAGGAAAAAGTCATGACTTTATCTTGACGCAATCATGACTGCAATTGACCGCCCACTCTCGATTCAATGGGGTGCTGCCGGGGAGATCAGGGATCCGTATCTTCGGTATTAGCCCTTAGATCGATGTTTTCGTAGATCAGCGATAGGGGAAACTCTAGGCCTAAGGCAGCAATCTCGATGATCAGATCCTCTGGGGATCCCTCTGCCATGCTCTCACTGGGGCCGAGCAGAACATAGTCCCAGGTGCGTTGCTGCCGTTGATAGATTTCTAGTTGAGGTCGTTCGGGATTGATCAGGATATAGGTATTAAGGGTAGGGATCCCCATGTAGTTTTGTTGCTTGATGCCTCGGTCGCGGGCTTCGGTACTGGGGGAGATCACTTCCGCAATCAGACAGGGATATTGCAGATAATCGCGGGCATTGCGATCCCTTTCGTCACAGGAAACCACAAGATCAGGGTAAAAGAATTTGCCGGATCGAGTCATGACCTTGGCATCACTGATAGCGACTTTACAGCCTTTGCCCCGCAAGTGAGGAATAAGAATGGATGAGAAATTGGGGGCGATTTGACTGTGGGGAACCGTGCCGCCAGTCATGGCGACCAGCGTGCCATTTTCATATTCATATTTCCCATCTTGTTGGGCTTCCCACTCCAGATACTCGTCTGGCGACATCTTGAAGTCAGCAGGGGAGAGTTGTCCTATCATCTCTAATCTTTTCCAAAATGCTTTGAGATAAAGTCTGCTTCTAGCCCTAGTCTAGCCCTCACTTTTCCTAACCAGCACCGTTGGGATAGTTCCCAAACCACTTGTGGGGAAAGAGAAAGTCTATTGCCAGGATCCCTCTCTAACCTCCTAAGAACAGTTCCAGCACTTCGGGGTTGGTGAGTAAATTGGGGCCGCTGTCTTGAAAACGATTTTCTCCCATGGCCAGCACATAGCCTCGGTGGGCCATTCTCAAGGCTTGCTTGGCATTTTGCTCCACCATCAGGATGCTGATGCCCAGTTGGTTGACATCCCGGACGATGGCAAAGATCTGATCCACAAACATCGGGGATAGCCCTGCCGTTGGCTCATCCAACAGCAACAACTTGGGATCCACCATCAACGCTCGTCCCATCGCCACCATCTGCCGCTGCCCCCCGGAAAGGGATCCCGCTGGTTGGCGACGTTTCTCCTTGAGGGGCGGAAATAGGCTGTAGACCTTGTCCAAGGCAGAGGCAAAGCTGTCTTTCCGGGTGTAGGCCCCCATCTCCAGATTCTCTTCGACGCTGAGAGAGGGAAACACATTGCCCGTCTGGGGCACAAAGCAGATGCCCCGGCCCACCAGCTGACTGGTTTTGAGGCGGGTGATATCTTGATCGGCAAAGATCACCGATCCAGAGCGGATGGTGGCCAAGCCAAACAGCGATTTGAGCACAGTGGACTTACCCGCCCCATTGGGGCCGATGATCACCACAATTTCCGCTGCTGCCACCTCCAGGTTGACCCCTTTGAGGATGTCTACCCCTTTGTAGCCGCCGTAGATATCTTGCAGTTGAAGAAGGCTCATGGCCAAGGCCCCCCAGATGGATCCCCTGATTCAACTGGAGTAAGTGATTTAACCTGAGCAACCGCCTGTTTGGGGTCGGGGACAGGCAGCGCATCCTGCAAATCCATTGCCCCCAGGTACGCCTCCCGCACCGTGGGATCCTGTTTGACTTGGGCCATTGTTCCCTGGGTCAAGACGGTTCCTTGGGCCATCACGACCACATGATCGCAGAGACGGCTGATCAGGTCGAGATCATGCTCGATGATGCAGAAGGTACAGCCCCGTTCCGCATTGAGGTCTTCGATAAAGGTGGCCAGATCCCCCAACAGGGTACGATTGACCCCCGCAGCAGGCTCATCCAGCAGGATCACCTTGGCCTCGGTCATCATGGTGCGGCCCAGTTCCAGCAGCTTCTTTTGGCCCCCCGACAGGGTGGCCGCCAACTGATCCCGCAGATGAATCAGCCTGAGCCGCTCCAGCACGGCCTCCGCCCGCTGGCGCAGATCCTGCTCTTGGTGCTTGACCCGACCCCAGCCAAACCAAGAGATCAGCAGGTTCTCACCCAGTTGTTGGGCAGGCACCAGCATCAGGTTTTCCAATACCGTCATGCGGCCAAACTCATGGGGGATCGGGAAGGTGCGCACCAGCCCCTGATGGAAAAGTTGTTGTGGGGGG
>JBHJNR010000442.1:0-4910 GCA_050330615.1 Cyanophyceae cyanobacterium | reverse complement strand
CCTTGGCGCAGATTCATCCACCATTGAGTAGCCCAGACAAGGGGCTTAAGCCCCTTGTTATCCCCTTGTTCAGAGTTGGCGTTCAGAGTTGGCGTTCAGAGTTGGCGTTCAGAGTTGGTTAATTGAAGCCGCCGAGCCTTAAGACAAATGCTATTTTGATTGCAAGCCTTCCGAACTATCGGAGGGCTTTTCTGTGGCTATCTCACCGGAGCGAATCTGGCGAATCCCCAAGATTGTCCCCACTACCACGGTTGGTAAGGCGATCAAAGCCAGCACCAGCGGCAGGGTTGCGGGTACGCTCAAAACGTCTTCGCCAGCCTTGAGAGCTACGCTCAGCAGACCGGATCCCAGCACCAGCTTGATCACCAAGCCGGATCCCTGGGGTAATTTGGCTGCTGAGCCAAGAGGATTGGGACTGTTCATCATTTCTGAACGCGGAGGCGGCGATAGACCTGAACTAGTGTATCGGCATCTCCGACATTGCAAGGAAACAACACCACTGGCAACTGCGGGAACTGGGGATGATCGGGGGCGGTCTGAACCACCGACACTCCAGGGGCAATCTGCCCCAGCAGCCGAATGGCAGCCACCGCCAATCCTTTGCTGAGGGTGTCATTGGAGGTAATACCCCCCTTGCTGATCAAAAAGCCAATATCGGCAGGCAATCCCCGCTCCACCTGCACCAATAACTCGGATACCGCCTGACCAAAGGCCAATCGTGTTTCAGCATCAGCAAAGGTGATCTCTTTCCGACTGGTGTAGACTACTGGAGTTTTGTCCATCGACCGGATCCGATCGATATCGGCCAATGTGGTTTTCAACAACTGCTCTGCTTGGTTCGGATCGTGAGCCAGTAGCTCAATCTCAATGGGGATCCCTTCCCCATCAGGCTCTTGCAGCAACCTCTCCAGCTGTTGGGTGGTCTTCTGCACATGGGATCCCACCATCACCACCCCAGGTCGAGCTGTACGAGTGAGCTGACGCATCTGCTCGGCAGCGATGGGCTGTGGGGGAAGCTGAGCCAGAGCCGTCAGGATACTGGCGGCACTGCGTAATAAAAACCGCTTGCCCTCTGCCGCCACCGCCTTCAGATCCGCCGCAAATTGGTCGAGATCGGCCTGATCTTCTCCATCCACCACCCCACAGCAATTGCCCTGCAAGGCCCGCAATCGCCCCAGCCGCCGTTCTGAGTCGGGATCCCGAATCTCCTTCAGAGTGAAGCGCTGCACCTGCTCTGCCGGGATCCGTCCCTGTGTCTTTTCGGCCACATAGTCGGGCAAATAGCTATGCCGATAGCCAAAGACTGAATCACGGGCAAATTCCGTCTCATGCACCGGGATCCAGTTCCCCTCTACCTTTAGGTAATGGATGCTATCGCGGGTAATGCGCCCCCCTTCAAAAAACGCCGGGATTAAAAAATGAGCGTCAAAGGATCCCAATTCCTGAGCAATCACATCCGTCTCGATGGGATAGTGCCCCCGCAATGTGGAATCTGAGCGGCTGACCATAATAAAATCAGCAACCTGGGTGGCAGCTAAGGCCATGCGGAGAGATTGGCAGACGGAGCGGGTGGTGGCAGCAGCTTGCTCAGGTGATAGAGACCGTGTATTGGTCAACACAAACATGATCGGTGAGGGATCCCGCAACCCTAACGCCAACGTCTCGGGATCCCATTGGGTCAGCAGCAAACATCCGTGCACCGTCTGGGATCCGGTGGGATCGTCATCTAACACAATAATCTTGGTGGTCATCTCACCTACTCTCCATACTTGGCATCTTTAGCCCGGATCTTCGGCATTCCAGCGATAGTCAATCTCAAACCCCCGCTGTCGCCAGGTTTCCTCCAGTTGCTGCTGTTGGCTAAGAGCCTTGCGGAGGGAGTTAACCAGCTCCTGCATTTTGGGGCGATTGGCATAGTCCGCCTCATCCACCACCGGAAAGGTTTGCCGCTCTAGCACCCGTAGCAGCAACTCATAGTGCACATGGGCAGGCACCGGGATCCGTCTTGACTCGCTCATAGGGTCAGTCCCAACAGGGTAGAAGTGGCTTGGGCAAGATCAGGCGCTGTGACGAGGGCTTCCCCCACCAGAGCCGCCCGTGCTCCCCAGCGATGCAGCTGCTCCAGATCGCCAAAGGCAAAGATGCCAGATTCGCTCACCACCGTAATTCCCTGCTCTTGCAGCTGGGATCCCCGTGCCTCCAGCAAGGTCTGGGTGGTGCTCAGATCCACTTTGAAGGTGCGCAGATCACGGTTATTGATGCCCACCAATTGGATATGGGGCAAAGCCAACACTCGATCCAGCTCCGCCAACGTATGCACCTCCACCAGAGGGGTCATGCCCAGCCGTTGAGCCACCTTGGCAAAATAGCCCAAATCAGCATCACTCAACAAAGCGGCAATCAACAGAACCGCATCCGCCTGTAAAGCCCGCGCCCATAGGATCTGATAGGAGTAGAGAATGAACTCCTTACACAACACCGGCAACCCTACTGAGGCTTTGACCTGGCTGAGATAGTCACCGCTACCCTGAAAGAATTTTTGATCGGTCAAGACAGATAGGCAGGTAGCCCCCGCCCGCTCATAGGCTTGAGCAATCGCCACTGGGTCGAAATCGTGTCGGAGGATCCCTTTGCTGGGGGAGGCTTTTTTAACCTCAGCGATCAGAGCCACAGGGTGAGCAGAGGTGCGGAGTGCCGCTAAAAAATCAAGCGGCGCGGGCAACTGTCCAATTAAGGATTTCAGCCGCGCAATCGGATATTGCTGCCGCAGGGCTTCTACTTCAGTGTCTTTGTGCCAAACGATCGCCTCAAGAATATGCTTGGGCTCAGCATCCGGCAGGTTGACTTGGTAGGACTGAGAATCCACTACCACTGCACGAGCGGGGGGACGACGACGAATCTCCATGCACAAATCGGGAACACCACACCCATAAGCCTACAGCACGGAGACGGTGGCGGAGGGATTGAGGCCAGCGATCTTGAGGATCGGCATGAGGTGCGTGATGGGGAGGGTGGTTGATATTACAGAAGTTGATATCACTGCCCCACAGCCCCCAGCATCGGATCTAACTCTTCCCCAGGGAATACTGGGCGGGTGATGGCATCGCGCTCTAGAGCCCGCAGGGAGGCGCGCCGCTCGTTGAGATGATTGACCCGGCCAGGATGGATGGCAGTCTGGCGACTTTGGGAGGGTTCTGGTGGTGGCGGGACGGATTGAGGGGCAATCTTGATAGGGGCAGAGACAGTGTCCCGAGCTGGCCCATTTTTATTAACAGTTGCCATCAGCCGACTGCGAAAGATCTGAAGCTGGTGTTGCTCCATCCCTTTGGGGACATGGCGCATATACAGCACATGGAGATGCCGCTGCTGTTGCTCAAAATTGGCCTTGAGCAGACCCATGATGGAGCGGGCTTCCCGAAAATCAATAGCCTGGGGATCCCTTTCACTGGCATGCATAAAAGTTGTGAGGCGAGGTAGCAGGGCGTTCATAGCATTCTCAAACTGCTTGACTCGCCGACCCAGCACTTGATCAACTTGCGCCATACGATGCAGGGGAGGAAAGAAAACATGCCTCATTAATTGCAGATGCCGCGAGAGGCGCTGGCGAAGGTTTTGCACCAGTTGACGGCGCTCAGTCACCATCTGGGGCGTGCTCTCAGACCCAATCAACTGACGCATCAGATCCAAAACGGTGTAGTGCTGGCCACGGCAGAGGGTGATCAGAGGCCGATCCGTCAGCTTATTGGTGGTCATAGTTGCCGTCCCCAACAGAGTAATGGAAAAGTCCTGACTCATTCATACATTAACTTCACATCATTAATTTGGCATGAGGAAAACTGCTTAAACTCGGTTCCCCTGTATCCACACAAAACAGTGTTCCCACGTATCCTCCTCAGGTAACTTGAGTTGCAAACTCTATCGCCCAGCGACGTTTCCAGGCTCTAGTTGGCTCTAATGGCGACCTCTGCTGGCGATATTGGCGCTCTTGTTTGATCTGCTCTCGGCTCCCCTGGAGCGTGGGATCCCGGTAGGGGATCGCTGCACGGGTCTGGAGATGTTCTTGCTCAGCCGCTGACAAAGGGGGCAGATGGGCATCTTGGGGTGACGCCACCGTTCCGGGCCAGGGACGACCCACAGGTGAGGTAGATCCAATCTGGAATCCGGCCTCTAGCATGGCCTGCCGAATCGCAGCTCCACAGGAGTAGGTGGCTAAACGGGCAGTGGGCTTCATGCGCTGCCGTACCTGCTCAAAAAAGTCCACTGTCCACAACTCCGGGCAGACCGATGGGGAAAACGGATCGAAAAAGACGGCATCAGCCCAGCCCATAGGAACAGACAACAGGGTATGTCGAGCATCCCCCCAGAGCAGCTGCCCAGATAAAGTGGAACCCTCTACCTGCTGATCTTGCACTAGCGAGATCCAATGATCAGGGGCTCCAAACAGGATCCCATTGACAATGGCTTGCTGGGGCACATCGGGGGAGCGTTCCAAACCGATCAGACGAACCTGACAACTGGGGTTGAGGGCTTGGATGGTGTCCACGGCTACGCCGCTGTTATACCCCAAGCCAAAACAGACATCTAACAGGTTGAGCTGATCCTGTTGGGGAGCTAGTTGCTCCAACAGGCAAGGTCGCACAAACTTCTCTAATGCCTCTTGTCGAGCCCCAGTGGTGTTATGAAAAGCCTGACCAAATTCTTCCGAATAAAAAGTCAGGGATCCATCGCCTGTGGTCACCACTGGATAGGCGGAAGGGTCCCTGATGGGCTCAAGAGCAGAACTCACTTGACGTAAACTACCCCGCGCTACAGAGCGCGGAGCCTTCAATAGCCCTGAGCCGAACATGATCCGCAAGGGAACACGCCCAGCCCGAACCTTCAGGCGAGTTTACAATTCGCCCCAATGTTGC
>JBHJNR010000441.1:0-3107 GCA_050330615.1 Cyanophyceae cyanobacterium | reverse complement strand
GACCGCAGTCGGGCCATGATCTTACTGGCTGGCATTGGATTTGAGGCGGCAACGGTGGAGATGGCCGACTACGCCTCTAAAGATCGGTTTGGCATGATGGCCTATGTGCTGTCTGGGCTACGACAGCTCCGTCAGATCGAGCTGTTTGATGCTCAGATCGAAACTGATGAACAGGTGATCAACGTGCGAGCCAGTGCCATTACAGTGGCCAATGCCGCCCCCTCCACCTCGATCCTGGCTCACGGGCCAGCCGGGGTGATTCCGGATGATGGACTGTTAGATATCACCATCATCTCTTGCGAAGGCTTCTCTAGCGGCATTTTGGCGGGCTATCACCTCCTGCAATCGGCCTTGACTGGGAATGCTGCAGAAAGGGAGGATATTGGTTATTTCCGGGCCAAACGGGTGACGATCTCAACAGATCCGGCCCAATCGGTGGTGATGGATGGTGAGATCCTGGAAACTGCCCCAATCAGCATCGAATGCCAGCCCCAAAGTCTAACCATTATGGTGCCCCGGACGACACAGGCGGTTGTGGAGGAAAAGCTAGAAGGCTTGCCAGGGTTAACAATTGAACAGAAAATAAACCCTGATTTACACCTCAACTCAGGTCAGTCATGACAGTTGCTGCGGAATACCTATTTGCCGACGCTCCCCTAGTCGTGGCCCATCGTGGCCAACCGGGGGAGCAAGAAAACACCTTGGCAGCTTTTGAGCAGGCGATTCGCTGGGGATCCCACATGATCGAGCTGGATATCCGCCGGTGTGGAGATGGCACGTTGGTGGTGCATCACGATGCGGATCTGAACGGGATCCCGTTGGCTCAGATGACACTGGAGCAAATCCGCCACCACAAGGCCGTGCCCACCCTGTTGCAAACCATTGCCACCGTCAAAGACCGGATCCGACTGGATGTGGAACTGAAAGAAGCGGGCTATGAGGCCAGTGTGGTGGAGCAGTTGTTGGCGGGCCTGGATCCCACTCAATTCTTCCTGACCAGTTTTGATGCGGCCTTGGTGAGGTCGATCAAACAGCAGTGGCCTGAGTTAACAGCGGGGCTGTTGGTGGATGCTAACAGGCCACTCGATCAGGCGGCGCTCAACCTATGGGCTGATACCCATGCTGACATTCTGTTGCCCCATTGGAGCTTACTGCCTGCCACTATTGATTTGACCGGGATCCCACTCATGCCTTGGACGGTCAACGATACCGAGCGGATCCACCAGTTTCTCCAGCAGCCCGATATTCTGGGGGTGATCACCGATCTACCGGAGCAGGCTTTGGACATCCGGGCCAGACTGAAGTAGTCCTGAGAGATGGCAGATCTGAGGCCCTATTCTTGTGGCTTGACTTTGCGGCTTGACAGTGAGGGCTGCACTGTTCAGGATCAGGTGGTCTTGTGGGAATGACACTGATGACCAGACAACCGGATCCCGATAGGGTGACATTAGTCCCGACATCTCGCCGCTTTGTGGTGGCCGGGTTAGCCGCCTCAGTGGCCGGACTGGTGGCTTGTCAGGCCTCTCCGCAGGATCCCTCTAGCGATCAACCCTCCCCCCCACCATCGGGATCCCCCATTGTGTTGAATGGGGCGGGGGCAAGCTTTCCAGCCATCCTTTATCTGCGCTGGTTCTCGGATTATCTAGCGGTCAATCCCAACATTGTGGTCAACTACCAATCGTTAGGCAGCGCCGCCGGGATCCAACAGATTCTGGACGGTACCGTGGATTTTGGCGCTAGCGATGTGGCCATGAGCGACGAAGAGATCAACCGGGTCAGCCGGGGGGTGATCCTTGTCCCCATGACTGCAGGATCCATTGTGGTGTCCTACAATTTGCCGGGAATTGGCAGTGGATTGCGTCTCAGCCGAGCAGTCTTTGCCGATCTGTTTTTGGGCATCATCACCCGGTGGAACGATCCCCGTTTGGTGGCACTCAACCCTGATCTGGAGTTGCCCGATCGAGACGTGGTGTTGGTCTATCGCGCCGACGGTAGCGGCACCACCCATACCTTCACCAGTCATCTCAGTGCCATTAGCCCCAGTTGGCGCGAGCAGGTAGGAATGGGCGTTTCGGTGGAATGGCCCGCTGGGTTTGGGGCTTTACGCAATGAAGGGGTCAGCGCCCAAATCCAACTTGAAGAGGGGGTGTTGGCCTATGTGGAAAATGCCTATGCCGTGGAATTAAATTTGAGTCGAGCCGCCCTCGAAAACCAAACGGGATCCTTTGTCTTGCCCACCCCAGAGAGCACCCTAGCGGCTGTTGACGAGATTGAGTTGCCTGACAACCTACGGGGCTTTAATCCGGATCCTGTTAGCCCGGAAGCCTACCCCATCTCCACCTATACCTGGATCCTGCTCTACAAGTCCTATCCCGATCCTGATAAAGCCAGAGCCATCCAAACCTCAATGCGGTGGTGTCTGACAGAAGGACAGCGACAGAGTACCGCCTTGGGATATCTACCACTGCCAGCACGGGTGGTGGAGCGAGGGCTTGCTGCGCTGGATCAGATTGAGGTGTAGGTTTGTATCTGAAAACCGGGGATTGTTTGACTTCCAACCGATCCTGATACCCGCCACCTCAGTAGGCTCAGGAACAATGGAGCTTAGCGGATTCGAACCGCTGACCCCTTCAATGCCATTGAAGTGCTCTACCAACTGAGCTAAAGCCCCAACTTGCCTGTTTCAAGGCTTTATTAGCATGACTGAGACAGTAGCACTCTGTCAAGCTTTTGTCTCAACTGAGTGCTTTGACTAACAGACCAGGCAATTGACCAAAGAGGGATCCCTACTTCAATCCTCAGCATTCTCACTTGGGCAAAGAACGGCGGATGTTTTGCCGGAATTGGCGATTGGTGGCCAGCATATAGGGCCAGAGCAGAGAGACCACCCATTTGCCCGATCCCGTATAGACTCGATCAGCCTTGCGGGAGGAGAACCAAACGCCGCCCCCATAGAGAGCAACCAACAAAAAAGGCAGCATCAGTAGGCATCCTGTAGTTCGTAAAAGTCCGGGGTGATGTAGTCTTTGCGCATAGGCCAGCCCACCCAGTCCTCTGGCATCAGAATCCGCTTTAGGTTGGGGTGTCCTTCGTAGAGGATCCCATAC
>JBHJNR010000440.1:0-25847 GCA_050330615.1 Cyanophyceae cyanobacterium | reverse complement strand
GGCACAGTAAAGACCTGCTCAGCACTAGTGTACCCAACTTGTTCGGCTTTGCCTCACGCGGCTTTCATCCCGACACTCCCCTCGGGGAGAGTGCGGGGCTTTCGCCGCTTTAGCTAAAGAAGATGGCTCTCCTGGATTTATGGTGAATTCACTAAAAGCCCTCAATGTCAACTCCTTGCGGTGTAAGGATCTCAGGGGACTCGATGAGCCAACTCCACCACGTTTCCAGGAGAGCCAAGAAGATTATCCAGATAATGAAGGTAGCCGAAGTGAGGATCAACAAAATCGGTCGCTTTGGCTATGGGGATCCCTCTGCCACCAGCAAATCTGGAAAATGTCTTAAATCCCACTTCTTTGGGTGACTTCTCTCCTATCCTGACGTGGGTGGCTCAGAGAATCATTGTGGCTGAAACAGCCCAGGGATCCTGACTCAGACCAAATAATAGCCCTCAGAATCCTGGTGGTATCTGTGGCTGTCCCATTGCTGATGTTGTGAGGACTATGCTGTGGTGATGAGAACGAATCCTCCCCAACTGGGAATCGACCCTGTAACGAGGCTGTTGTTCACGATCTTGATCGTGGGATTCCTGAGCGGGATTGGGGTCTACTGTTGTTGGAATTGGGGACTAGCTCCTCTGTTACAGATGGATCCCTTGCCGGGAGTCTGGCGCAGCATCCTCCGAGCTAGTGAGGCGATTGCTTTTGTGGTGGTATGGCGGGCTACCCGCTAATCTAGGCCCAGAGGTTCCGGTTAGGGTTTGGAAAGGGAAGGGAACCGATTAGACTAGATGACTGAGGTTGGGCCAACATCATCTGAACAGCCCCACCGCCACAACACTGGTCTGTGATCGATGCAGGCTTATTGGAGCTTCGATTTGTGACACATCGCACCCCTCAGGATCCTCAGCAATCCTCCTATTCTCAACCCTCTCATCGGCAACCGTTTTATCGGGACTACGGGGTTGCAGATCCTTTGGTGGAGCCTGAAGTGGGTGCTCTAGAAGACTCTGACCCACGGCAAGTATATCAGCCCCCATTCTCTGATCGGGATCCCCAGATTTCTCGGCCTCAGCCCTCATTTGATCGGCCCAGTGAACGCACTAGAAGAGATTACAACAGAACAGAGCGGCAAAAGCCTGAACGCAAGTGGCGGGACTATGACTGGCGGGAACAGCTGAAGCAACGGACGACGGCGGCGACCCAATCGGTTTTTGGGCTGGGATCCCAACTGGCTGAGACGGTGCAGGAGGATCCCGAACTGTCCCAAGTGGGTTTGGTGGGGGTGACGCTGCTGATCCTGGGGATCCTTTTGTTGTGGCAGTGGCGGCTGGGGATAGCGGTCTTGGTGGGATCCGCTGCTCTCTTTTTGATATATTCCTGGGCATTGCCAGGGGGGGGACTGCGGTGGCAGCGGTGGCAAGAGCAGACCCGCACCCTCAATCAACCGCTGGTATTGGCCGCTGTGGGTGGATCGGTGGCAACCTTGGGCACCTATGTGGTGGTCTCGATCTGGGCCGAGGCCGAACAGCGGTGGTTGGCCACAGGAGCCATCGTGCAAGGGATCCTCAGCTTAGGGATCCTGAGTTTGCTGGGCTGGGAATGGATCCAACGGCGGCAGGAGCGGGGGCAATCACTGTTTGAGCGCCATCTGAGTGAGGTAGCTTCCCCGGATCCCTTTCGGCGGCTAATTGGCATCCGCCACTTGCAAGGGATGTTTGAGCAAGATCAAGCCTCCCCCAACCATCTACGTTTGGGGCTGGACTTTTTGCGTTTGGCCTTGGAGCGGGAGCGGGATCCCGTGGTGAAGGAGGCGATTTTAGAGGCATTGAGCGTCCATGGCATCCCGATGGTCGAACCCAAGCAGTTGGCGGCTTCCATTCCTCCGGTTGCCACCGATAATCATCGGGATCCCTTGGGTTGAGGGGTGTATCTACGAGCACTGCAATTACGGCAGTTTCGCAACTATGACCAGCAGCTGGTCTGTTTTGAGGCTCCCAAAACCATCCTGGTGGGGGACAATGCCCAGGGCAAAACCAACCTGTTGGAAGCCGTAGAATTATTGACTACGCTGCGGTCGCGGCGGGTGACACGGGATCGGGATCTAGTGCGCTGGGAGCAGCCTCAAGCCAGCATTACGGCCCAGATCGAACGGGTAGGGATCCCGCATGAGCTCAAGATCCAGCTGCGCTCCAGTGGTCGCCGTACCCTTCAGGCCGACGGCCAGACCCAAGCCCGCCAGATGGATTTTTTGGGGCAGGTCAATGGGGTGGTCTTTTCCAGCCTCGATCTACAACTGGTGCAGGGTGGCCCCGATCAGCGGCGGTCATGGCTGGATGATGTGCTGGTGCAGTTAGAGCCTCTCTATGCCCATCTCTTGGCCCAATATCGCCGGGTGTTAAAACAGCGCAATGCCCTCCTGAAGCAACAACGGGAGCATCTGAAGCGAGGGGATCCCTGGTCAGAGGCGGATCCCCATTTGGCGGCGCATGAACTGGGGGGCTGGGATCAGGAGCTGGCGGTGGCGGGGGGACGACTGATGCGGCGGCGGGCACGGCTGCTAGAACGGCTTAACCCTTTGGCGGATCGGTGGCATCAGGCCATCAGCGGCGGGCGCGAGGTATTACAACTCACCTACCAGCCTCAGGTACCCCTGCCCCAGGGATCGGAAGGGCCAGATCAGGTGCAGGATCTATTGTTGCAAGCCATGACTGAGATGCGGTCGGCAGAACGGGCCTATGGCAGCTCACTGGTGGGGCCGCACCGAGATGAAGTGGAGCTGGTCATCAATGGCACCCCCGCCCGCCTCTATGGATCCCAGGGGCAACAGCGCACCCTAGTGCTGGCCCTCAAATTGGCGGAGTTGGAGCTGATCGAGCAGGTGATTGGGGATCCCCCGCTTTTGCTATTGGATGATGTGCTGGCGGAGTTGGATCCCTATCGCCAAGATCAGCTGCTGGATGCCATTCAAAATCGGGTGCAAACCCTAGTCACCACAACTCACCTCGGATCCTTTAAAAGCCGCTGGCTGGAATCAGCCCAGGTGATGAAAGTCAATCAGGGATCTGTGCAGTTGGTCAAAGCAAACATCTAACGGGTTCATGACGGGGGCGGATCATTATGATCCCTCAGGGCTGGCTGAGAGGGCTCTGCGGGATCCGTTTTTGAGTCTGGTTCTGGGGCTCTGGCCCTAAGAAAAGTCGCCACCACTAGACAGCCCACCCCAATATTGATGGCCACATCTGCCACATTAAAGACCGGGAAGTTAATCAGCGTAAAGTTGAACAGATCTACCACATAGCCCTGGACAAAGCGGTCGATGCCATTGCCCACCGCCCCAGCCAAGACAAACCCATAACCCAACTGCTCCCATCGACTGAGGCGAGAGAACAAACCCATCGCCATCAAAGCCACCGCCACCGCTAGTGAGATCCAGCGCAAAAAACCGCCCGAATTCTCAAATAGGCTCCAGGCAGCTCCAAAGTTTTCTACGTAGGTGAGATGAAAAACACCGGGCCAGAGCTGAATCTCAAATTGAGGCTGCAATACGGTCACCGCCCACCACTTGCTGGCCTGATCCAACAGGATCCCAATCACCGCCACCAGCCAAAAGATTCGATTTTTGATCACGCCCACACCTTTCCCACAGAGCTTCTCTATCGATAGTGACATTCATCTGGCTCCATCCCAAGCCTTGGTTAGGGTTGATACCCAATCTATGTGTTGATTAGCCAAAGGTTAACGGCTTCTTATCCTGAGCTTAACAAGGAGTTCCAGCTAGGAGCTCTACCATAAACATGACTTGATACAGAGCCGTTTTTTTGGGTTAGTACGATTTCAGGTTTTGTGCATTACGAGGTCTTGCGATGCTTGGGTCAACGTGGCGTTTTCGATTACGCCGTCTGCTGGGGATCCTCTCCATTCTGGTGGTGTCAACAGGGTTGGTGCTGTCCCTCAAGGCTTGTGGCGGGAGCGGCGGATCTCCTGTGTCGGTTGTACCAGAGGATGTAGATCTATTGTCGGCGGCGGTGGTTGAGGATCCGAGCTTTTTCAGCTTAGTAGCTTTGACCAGTTCCAACTACAGCGAGAACTTTGATGGCTCGCTGGCAAGTACCGGAACCACTGACGATTCACTGCCAGATGGGTGGGCATTCCTTGAGACAGGTACCAATGCCAACCTAACCTATGGAGTCAATAACGGTAGTTCTAACGCAGGCAACACCTACAGTTATGGAGCTACAGACAGTTCAGAGCGAGCTTTTGGGGGGCTGCTATCTGGATCCTTGACTCCAACGATTGGGGTTGAATTTACTAATAGCACGGGATTTCCGATCACTCAGCTTGGGGTTACCTATACGGGTGAACAGTGGAGGTTAGGAACTGCCGGCAGAGCTGATCGCATTGACTTCCAGTACAGTCTGGATGCCATAGCCCTTGACAATGGCACTTGGATCAATGTCGATGCATTGGACTTCTCGACCCCTAACCAAACTACAACCGGGGCAAAAGATGGTAACGCGGCAGAAAACCGCACCATTATCAGCAACACCATCCCAAATCTCAACATTGCCAATAGCAGTACCTTTTGGTTTCGGTGGCAAGACTTTAATGCGCCTGGGGCGGATGACGGCTTAGCTGTTGATGATTTTATGTTGGTTTTGAATGGCCCTGCTCCCTCGCCTTCCCCTGGGCCGACTCCCTCTCCTAGCCCCTCACCTTCAGCTGCTCCAGTCACCCGGATCTTCACGATTCAGGATGCCCAACAGGTTTCACCTTTGGTGGGACAGAGTGTGACCACCACCGGGGTTGTAACCGCCAAGACTAACAATGGCTTTTATCTCCAGGATCCGGATGGGGATAACAACGTCAATACCTCTGATGCCATCTTTGTCTTCACAACCACAAATTCTCTGACTTTAGGGCAAGTGGATGTCGGCAACCAGATCACCTTAGATGGAACAGTAAGTGAATTTACGCCAGGAGGTGCCAGCACCGGAAATCTTTCAACTACACAGTTATCATCCCCCAGCAATATCGTTGTGGACAATTCCAGCGTGATGCTGCCTGCTCCGATCATCATCGGCCAAGGGGGACGAATACCACCGACTCAGGTGATTAATACGGGTGGTGATATCTTTGGATCTGCCAACTACGACCCGGACACTGATGGTATTGACTTTTTTGAGTCTTTGGAGGGGATGAGGGTCACAGCCCAAAATGCTGTCGCGGTAGCAGGTACAAATCGTTTTGGTGAAATCTTTACGGTTGTGGACAATGGCACTGGGGCTACCACCCTCAACTCTCGCGGTGCTTTGCCTATCAGCTCGACAGACTTCAACCCCGAAAAGGTTCAGATCCAGCGAGACTCCAATATCCTGCCCTCTTTCACAACCTTTCCTGAGGTGGATACTGGATCTCAACTGGGCAATGTTACAGGCGTTATCAGCTACGGCTTTGGCAATTTCGAGATTTTGCCGACAGAGGCTTTCAGTGCCACTCCTTCTTCTCTAACCGCTGAGACCTCCACCCTCATCAGCGGATCAGACCGATTGTTAATCGCCAGCTTTAACGTCCTCAATCTGGATCCTAACGATCAGGATGGGGATACCGATATTGCAGATGGTCGCTTTGCTGCCATTGGATCCCAAATTGCCAATAACCTCAATGCGCCTGACATTGTTTGCTTGCAAGAGATCCAAGATAACAATGGTTCTGATAACAATGGAGTGATTGCTGCCGATGAAACTTTGCAAACCCTGATCACCTCTATTACCGATGCTGGTGGCCCTACCTACCTAGCTATCGATAACCCAGCGGTGATCAACAACGGTGGGGGTGGACAGCCCGGTGGCAACATTCGTACCGCCTACCTTTACAACCCACTACGGGTGCAGCTGGTGGCTAATTCGGTCGGATCTGTAGATACCACTGGAAACTTTGTCACTGGCCCAACCAACTTCTTTGGTACTCGTCCGCCGCTGGTGGCTGAGTTCACCTTCAATAGTCAAAACATCTTGGGTGTCTGCAACCACTTCTCCTCCAAAGGTGGTAGTGCACCTATCCTGGGTGTTCAACAGCCTTTTGAGCAACGGCAAGAGGATCCCACTGTCAATGGATCCGTAGATGGCCGCCGCGATCAGTCCGCTGCTGTGGGCACTTTTGTGAGCAATCGCTCTAATCCCAATACGGTGGTGCTAGGCGACTTTAATGAGTTTGAGTTTGTCTCACCTCTCACTAATTTGCAGTCCAATGGCCTGACCAATCTAATTGACAACCTGCCCGTATCGGAACGCTATAGCTTTATCTTCCAGGGCAACTCCCAACAGATCGACCACATTTTGGTTACTAACAACCTGTTGTCGGGTGCTCAAGTGGATAATGTCCACACCAACATCGAGTTTGTCGATAACAATCAACGAGCCACCGACCACGATCCGGTGTTGGCAACTTTGACCGTTGAAACCCCGCCCTCTGCTTGTGAGACAGCACCTATGCTGCTCTCCACAATCCCTCGTAACGGTGAGGTTCGTGTTCGCAGGGATACTCAAGTTCAACTGACCTACGACCAACCCATCGCCAAGGGTACCGGATCCATTATCTTGCGGCGCAGATTTCTGCCTTTCCTGGATACGCGCACCACTGATATCAATAGTAGTCGGGTGACGATTGAGGGGAATGACCTGATCTTGACTGTCAGTGGACGAGGGACACAGTTGAATCGTTTGTCTCTATACGATTTCAGCCTTCCTGCTGGAGCCGTAACCTGTGAGAGCGGGGGGGTGGCTGCTGGCTCGGTCAACTTTAGCTTCGTTACAGGTTTCAATTAACAGTCTGATGACAAGTTGCTCAAGCACTCTCAGATTGATCAAGATTCCAGGAAAGATCTAGTTATGTCAAATCGTGGACAATTTGGATCCTTCTTTCACCAGGGGGGATCCTTCTTTATTGTGCCTCCCTCATTCGCATCTCGATGGATCAGTTTCCCATTCGGCGGGATCCCCTCTTCTCAGAAAGGGCTAGATTCGGCAAGCTGGATCTAGATAGGTTAAGTAGACAGGTTAAGAAAGAGAGATCGCTAGCCTAGGCATTTTTGTCTATCATGCGGGCGGGGTTGGTTGTGTGTCAGGAGGGGGTGCTATGAAGTTTGCTCAGCTATCCGATATTCATGTCATGCCAGAGTCCACTTGTCGCTGCTGGTGGATGCCCGATGACGCTCAGACCTTGCTGCATCGATCGATTGAGATGCTCAACCGGATCCCAGATCTTGATTTTGTGGTACTAACGGGGGATTTGGTGGATGGAGCGGATC
Organism: Cyanophyceae cyanobacterium; assembly: GCA_050330615.1. Taxonomy (GTDB): domain Bacteria; phylum Cyanobacteriota; class Cyanobacteriia; order Thermostichales; family Thermostichaceae; genus JAAUUM01. The sequence continues at coordinate 18,541 of JBHJNR010000440.1, read as the reverse complement.
CCTGGAGTTTTGAGCAACTCAAAAGCCAGTTAGGCCAGCTCAACGTTCCCTACTGGGCCAGTATTGGCAATCACGATTTTGATAGTGAGGGACGACGAGGTAAACTAACCCGCCCCGACTTTATCGCTTGGTGTGAGAGCCAATTTAGCTTTGACCTGGCTCCCACGGGCTACGTGGACTATGTGGCTGCCCCACGGCCTGGGTTCAAAATCATTGGGTTGGATGCCAGCTCAGGTCGCTTTCCTCAGCCCCAAGGTCGCATCCGCCCCCCCCAACTGGACTGGCTAGAGCAGGTCTTGGCCACTCATGCTCAAGACGGGATCCTGGTCTTGATTCATCAGCCGCCGGTGGCCTCCGTCCTATTTCGCAAATATCGTGTGCTGCCCGAAGAAAGCGCGGCTCTGCAACGGGTTTTGCGCAGCCATCGCCACATTGTTGGGGTGCTGAGCGGACATCTTCATGTGCCCAAGGTCTACCGCCGCCAAGGGATCCCTTATTTGACCTCGCCACCGCTGGTGGGGCCTGTCTCTGCCTTTCGGGTGTTTGAAATAGAGGAAAAGTCTGAGCGCGCGCTTTCAATGCGCTATGACTGGCATTTTGTCTCTACCCCTGCCCAAGCAGCTCGTCCCCTTTGGCATGGGGTGATGATGGGAGGACGCCGAGACCGACGGGGCCAGTACCCAATCCTCAAACCGGCTCACTGGACGGACTCCATTGCTCTGGAACAGGTGATCTAACGGCTCAGAGCCCAGTAATCTATCTGATTAATCCCAAGCAATAGTCGCACCAAGCCTATTAAATCGTTGAGTCAAGTGGAGCACTGATGCAAATATCTTGCAGTTAGTAAGTAGTGCTGGTAGATTTTGAGTAGGACACTATTGCAAAGCCTTCTGAGTAAGCTTTGGAGTTTGGCCTTACTTAATCAGGTAATACCCGCTATTGGGCTGTCTCTTTACCTCATCACCAAGCTTCAGCAATCAATAAATAACATCATTAGTATCCCTTGATCTCCTGTTGCGTTTGGAACCCCTCATGGCCTCATCTCCACACCCGCTCTCGTCTATCTGTCAGGATTCCAATCTTCCCAACTATCCTCAACGCCAGAGCTTTGAGGTTCCCCCCACCGAGACATGGCGGATTTGGCAGCGACTCCGACAATTGGCCGTCCCGGTTTGGGTGGATCCCAGTGGTCGGCTAAATGTGGTGATCTCCTCAGCTTTAATGGCGGAACGGGTCAGCACCCTGATTCCCCAATAACTCCTGCCCCAATCAAAGGGGCCAGTCATGACCGGGATCCCTAGGTCATCTGGAGATGAGAACTCTGCTCATCCCCAGGGTCTGCCCTCCCAGAATTTACTGGTAAATTGATCGAGAGTTGGGCCGGGATCCCAGCTCTGGTTTGACGTGCTCATGCTAGATTTTCGGTCTGGGCCAAGGCAAAAGGCTTACAGCCGAGGAATTTGCCAAATTCTAAAGAAATAGTTAAGATGACGTCATGTTGATGTCTTAAGTTTCGTTATCATTCTTTACGCTGTTTATGGCAAAGTCGATGACGCAGCTGCATGGCTGTCCTGATAGCATGATCCCAAAGAAAATCATTTATTTATTGCAGGAGTGATTTATCTTGCAAACCAAGGTAGATTCCTTTAATCAGGCTCTTTTGACCGCCAGTCCCTTCGTCTTGGTCAACGTCGGGGCTCCCTGGTGTGGTCTCTGTCGACTCATTGACCCTGTGATGGATCACCTCTCGATTGAGTGGTCGGGATCCCTGAGTGTCATCCGTGTGGATGCTGAGAAAAATTTTCATTGGGCACATCAACAGCAGATTCGGGTGCTCCCCACCCTGATCTTGTATAAAGATGGGATTGAGTTGGCCCGCCTGACGGGGCTATCCAGCCGCCAGGATGTCATCCATCAATGTGAGCAACTGTTGCTCCAGAACCTCTTTGGGTCTGCCTGTTAGTTAAATAGTCAAATCTCTGGGTGTGGCAGCCGATGGCTGTCTTTTTTTTCGTTTTCCTGTCTGCTCGGTCTGGTCTGTTCACGGCAAACCGTTGGCTATTGGTAGGGCGAGGCCGGTCACCTGCCATCATGGGTGGGTCAACCCTTGGTTTTGAGTGTTCGGGGCAGCATGAGATCTTTGATTCAAGATTTAGAGGGCCAGATCGCCTTGGTTACAGGAGCCAGTAGTGGCATTGGAGCGGCCTGTGCAACTCTGTTGGCGGAGGCCGGGGCGCGGGTGATTGTGGCGGCTCGACGGCAGGAACGGTTACAGGAGCTTACCCTCAACCTGGAGCAATCCTCTGGCCATCAGCCCCTTATGTTGACGTTAGATGTTCGGGATCCCAAGGCCGTGGCAGAGAGCTTGGGCCATCTACCCAGCGGGTGGCAAGATATCGACATTTTGGTCAACAATGCCGGTCTGAGTCGCGGTCTTGACAAACTGTATGAGGGCCAACTAGCTGACTGGGAGGAGATGATTGACACCAATATCAAAGGTCTGCTCTACGTTTCACGGACGGTGATCCCCGGCATGGTGGCTCGCAACCGTGGACATGTGGTCAATATCGGATCGATAGCAGGCCATCAAACCTACCCCAAAGGCAATGTCTACTGCGCTTCTAAGGCTGCAGTGCGGGCCCTTTCGCAGGGTATGAAGCAGGATTTGTTGGGCACGAATGTCCGTGTTACAGAAGTGGATCCCGGTATGGTGGAAACAGAATTTAGCGATGTCCGCTTTCGTGGAGATCGGCAACGGGCGGCTCAGGTTTATCAGGGGGTCACGCCCCTTACCGCCACTGATATTGCCGAGCTCGTGCTGTTTTGCTTGACCCTACCCAGCCATGTCAATCTCAGCGAGCTTTTGGTGGTGCCCGTTGATCAAGCTACGGCTACCCAAGTCCACCGCCACTCTTAAAGGACTGGACAAAGGGGGCGGGCTCAGGCATTCGCTTGGCCCCAAGACTGACGGGATCCCTGTGTATGATCAAAGGTGATCTATTGCATTCTTCTCTATGTCTACCCCAGCGGTGTCTGCCGACTTGCCTTGGTATTGTCTGAGTTCTGCTGCTGTTGCCAAACATCTGGAGACCAACCCTGAGACGGGTCTGACAGAACAAGAGATCCAACAACGGCGGGAACAGTATGGATCCAATGAGCTGGTGGCCGCAGGGGGACGCAGCCGCTGGGACATGATCATCGACCAGTTCACCAACGTCATGTTGCTGATGCTGTTTGCGGTGGCCATCATCTCAGGCTATTTGGAAATTGCCGATGGGGAGTGGCCCAAGGATGCCATCGCCATCTTTATCATTGTTGGTCTCAACGGCATTCTGGGCTACATGCAGGAGGCCCAGGCAGAAAAAGCTTTGGCAGCGCTGCAAAAGATGTCCTCTCCGACTGTAACGGTGCGTCGCCAAGGACAGTTGGATCAGATCCGGGCCACCGAGCTGGTGCCAGGAGATTGGGTGTTGCTAGAAACCGGGATCCAGATTCCTGCCGATGGAAGACTCTGGGAAGCGGTCAACCTCCAGGTGCGAGAGGCGGCTCTGACGGGAGAATCGCTATCGATCTCCAAGCGGGCCGATCTGGAGCTGCTCAACGGCAGCCCGTTGGGGGATCGGCTCAATATGGCCTATCAGGGCACCGAGGTCATGCAGGGGCGCGGCCTCATGCTGGTGACTGAGACGGGTATGAATACCGAGTTGGGCAAGGTGGCCGGACTGCTGAATAGCGTGGAGTCCGAACCCACCCCGCTGCAATTGCGGATGGATCAGTTGGGCAAGACCCTAGTTACGGGATCCCTGTCCTTAGTGGCCTTGGTGGTGCTGGGGGGCTTGTTTCGGGCCGGGGATTTGAGTCCTTTGCGGGAATTATTGACGGTGTCTCTCAGCATGGCAGTGGCGGTGGTACCGGAGGGCTTGCCCGCAGTGATCACCGTGACCTTGGCCATTGGCACCCAGCGGATGGTGCGCCGCAGAGCCTTGATCCGGCGGCTCCCCGCTGTGGAAACCCTGGGATCCGTAACCACCATTTGTACCGACAAAACCGGCACCCTGACCGAAAATAAGATGGTGGTGGTGGCGGTGGAGACAGGATCTGGCTCCTATGTGGTGACAGGTAACGGCTACAGCCCCACGGGTGAGGTGCTTCGCGATGGCGCTCCGATTGAGGCCAAGACCTATCCTGATCTGACCACCCTGCTCACTGCTGGAGTGCTCTGTAACGATGCCACCCTTCAGCAGGATCCCGACTCAGGCGGCTGGGAGATTTTGGGGGATCCCACCGAAGGAGCCCTGCTCACCTTGGGGGGCAAAGCGGGACTACTGCAACCTCAGCTCAAGACTCAATTTATCCGCTCTGCCGAAATTCCCTTCACCTCCGAGCGCAAGCGCATGAGCGTAGTGGTCACTCAGTCCAACCTAAGCTCAGAGTCTGTTTCAGTGGCTGGCACCGATCAGCCCTGCGCCTTATTTTGCAAGGGATCCCCGGAGCTAATTCTGAAGAAATGTCAGTCCATCCTGATCAACGGGATCCCTCAACCTTTGTCTGATCCGCAGCGGGAGCAGATCCTAGCAGCAAACAATCGAATGGCCCAGGATGGCATCCGGGTGCTGGGCTTTGCCACCACTGACTTTCCCGACTGCCCCAATCCAAACGCTTTGGATACCTTTGAGGACAACTTAGTCTGGGTGGGCCTCGTGGGCATGAGAGATGCCGCCCGCCCTGAGGTCAAAGACGCCATTGAACAATGTCGCCAAGCCGGGATCCGTCCAATCATGATCACCGGCGATCACAAACTGACTGCCTTGTCCATTGCCAAAGACCTCAACTTGGCCCAAGCGGGTGATATCGCAATTGAGGGGGAAGCCCTCTCCGAAAAAGGCCCTCAGCATTTGGGAGAGTTGGTCAAAGCGGTCAATGTCTACGCCCGCGTTGCCCCCGAACACAAGCTCTGGATCGTGCAGGCCCTGCAAAAAGAACAGCACGAGTTTGTGGCCATGACGGGGGATGGAGTCAACGATGCCCCCGCCATTAAACAGGCCAATATCGGCATTGCTATGGGCATCACTGGCACCGATGTCAGTCGGGAGGCCAGCGATATGGTGCTGCTGGATGATAACTTCGCCACTATCGTGGCCGCCATCGAAGAGGGTCGCATCGTCTATAGCAATATCCGCCGTTTTATCAAATACATTCTGGGCAGCAATATTGGTGAGGTGTTGACGGTAGCAGCAGCTCCCCTCTTGGGCTTGGGCCTGCCCCTCACCACTTTGCAAATCCTTTGGATGAACCTAGTCACCGATGGGCTACCCGCTTTGGCCTTGGCGATGGAGCCCGCCGAAGAGGGGATCATGAACCGGCCCCCAGTGCCCCCCACCGAGAGCATCTTTGCCCGAGGACTGGGATCCTACATGGTGCGGGTGGGGATCATTTTTGCACTGATTACCATATCTATGATGGTGATCATCGAGCCTTATTTCCCTGAGTGGCGGACGATGGTGTTTACCATGCTGTGCCTAGCCCAAATGGGACATGCCCTATCAGCTCGTTCTAGCTCACGGCTGGTGATCACCTTGGATCCCAGAACCAACCCCTATCTCTATTGGTCGGTGGGACTAACCACCCTGCTGCAACTGGCCCTGATCTATGTGCCCGTGTTACAGCGGTTCTTTGGGCTACAGCCGCTCTCCCTGTTGGAGCTAATGATCTGCGTGGGCTTCAGCGTGCTGGTCATGGTCTGGGTGGAGATGGAAAAGGTCTGGATGGCCTTCTGGATCAAGCGCCAGAGTCACTAGAACCAGTCTTGTCAGTGTCTCAGCAGGTTTTGCAGTGTCTCAGATAGAGACAGACAAACCCAAGGACACCCAGAGCAGTCTTTGTTCAAGCCAGTCTTAGCTCGATCCCTGGACAATCCAGATCTGCTCTCATACCCCCTGTCTCGGGATCCCTATGCACCTTGAGCCTCTTTGGCGTCGCCTCCAATCCTCCCTCTCCATCGTTCGCTTTGGCTCGCGGGCCGTCAGCTTGGTCTGGCAAACCAACCGTTCTCTGACTCTCTTGCTGGCCTTTTGCACCCTGATCTCTGGGATCCTACCGGCGGCGATTGCCTATGTGGGCAAGTTGATCGTCGATGCGGTGGTGACAGCAGCTCAGTCTGGGTTGGAGGCCGACCAGCAGTCAGCTCTGGTCTATGTGCTGCTGGAGGCAGCCATTGTGGCGGTGGCGGCGGCATCCCGGCAGGGGTTGACCGTCTCTCAGTCCCTGTTGCGGGTGCTGCTGGGGGAACGGGTGAATGAGCTGATCCTCGAAAAAGCCCTCACCCTAGAGCTGCACCACTTCGAGAACTCCGAGATCTACGACAAGATGACCCGCGCCCGCCAAGAGGCATCATCCCGGCCTCTGGGGTTCGTCATCGGACTGTTTGGGGTGGTGGAACGAAGTTTGTCTTTGCTCACCTTTGGCGGACTCCTACTCAGCTTTTCGGGTTGGGCCACCGGGATCCTGGTGTTGGCGGCGCTGCCTCCCTTTTTGGCGGAAAGTCGCTTTGCCGGAGAAGCCTTCCTGATCTTTCGTCGTCGCACCCCTGAGACCCGCCAGCAACGCTATCTAGAGCATCTGATCGCCCATGAGGACTTTGCCCGCGAGGTCAAGCTCTATCAACTGGGATCCACTTTTTTAGATCGCTATCGGGCCATTTTTGCTCGACTATGGGCCGAAGGGCGCGACCTGACCCTACGACGAGGCGGCTGGTCTTACGGGCTGAGTCTCTTGAGCACTTTGACGTTTTATGGAGCCTACGGCTGGATCGTCTTTGACACCATAGGCGGTCGTATCTCCTTGGGGGATATGACCATGTATGTCACCGTCTTTCGGCAGGGGCAGACCACCCTATCCGCCCTGCTCAGCACCGTCAATGATCTGTATGAGAGCACCCTCTATCTGGCCACTCTCTACGAGTTTTTAGAAGAGCCGATCTCGTCCTCCCCCGATGGGGTAACACGGGGATCCCTGCCAGGGGATGGCATCCGCTTTGAGGGGGTCAGCTTCGTCTATCCCGACGCAGGCAAGCCCGCCCTGGAGGATATTTGGCTGCACCTCAAGCCCGGTGAAAAATTGGCTTTGGTGGGCAAGAATGGCTCGGGCAAAACCACCCTGATCAATCTTCTCACCCGCATGTATACCCCTACCAAGGGCCTGATTCGGCTGGATGGCACCGACCTACAACTCTGGGATGTGGAGACATTACATCGCCGGATCGGGGTGATCTTCCAGAACTTTGTCCGCTACCAATTCACCGCTGGCGAGAATATTGGCGTCGGGGATGTGGACTTTTTGGACAACGAACCCCATTGGCGGGCAGCGGCGGCAAAAGGGATGGCGGCTCCGATTGTGGAGGCGATGCCGCAGGGCTATCACACACCTCTGGGGCGCTGGTTGCAGTCGGGATCTGAACTCTCTGGCGGGCAATGGCAAAAGATGGCGCTCTCCCGAGCATTTATGCGGCAGCGGGCCGACATCTTGGTCATGGATGAGCCGACAGCAGCGATGGATGCTGAGGCAGAGGTGGAGATCTTTGAGCGGGTGCGGGCCTTGAGTGTCGACCAAATGGCGATCTTGATCTCCCATCGCTTTTCGACGGTGCGGATGGCGGATCGGATCCTAGTCATGGAGCAGGGGCGCATCGTGGAAGAGGGATCCCATCTGGAGTTGCTGGCCTTGGGGGGACGCTATGCCCACCTGTTTTCCTTGCAGGCGGCGGGTTATCGCTAAAACCCTACCGATGAACCGGGGTATAATCAAAATGAATCTCCCCCAGATTTGCAATCCAATTCTCAACCGGACTTTGGCACCTTGGAACTCTCCTGTAAAAGCGAATATGCCCTGCTCGCCCTATTGGAATTGACCCAGCGATACAAAGAGGGACAGGTGATCCAAATCAAAGAGATCGCTGCTCAACAGGCCATCCCCGACCGTTATTTGGAACAACTGTTGGCCACCCTGCGCCGCCAAGGGCTGGTCAAAAGTCAGCGGGGAGCCAAGGGGGGCTATTTGTTGGCACGGGCTCCCTGGCAGATCACGGTGCTGGATGTGATTCAGGCCATCGAGGGGGACGACATCTTTGCCACCAAGCGGCGCGATAGTGATGCCCCCCCCACCCCCGAACAGGAAACTCTGCGCTCCATGTGGCAGGACATGCAGTCGTTGATGATCACCCAGTTGCAAAAGACCAGCCTCCAGGATCTATTTGACCAACTGGCCCAACGCAGCCGTGGGGCGATCATGTATTACATTTAGTTTTCCTAATCAGCTCAGGTAAGAGGCTTAAGCCCCTTGTTCATAGTGAGTCTATCGATTGCAGGGATCGGTGATCTTGAAGAGAAATGCAATTCAATAGATAAGGAGAGATCCCGGATTGTTGGTGTCCATCCTGCTTTCCTTCACCCAATGCCCCTCAACAGAACCCAAAGAGAATGGCACAATAGGCACAACGGCCCACATCGTTGCAACTCCTGAATCTCCATGAACAATCTCTTTCTGCAACAGCTTCAAAACCGTGTTTTGGTGTTTGATGGGGCCATGGGAACCTCTCTGCAAACCCAAAACCTGACCGCCGAAGATTTTGGCGGAGCTGAATTAGAGGGCTGCAACGAGATCTTAGTTTTGTCCAAGCCCGAGGCCGTGGCACAGGTTCACGCCAGCTTTTTGGCAGCGGGGGCCGATGTGATCGAAACCGATACCTTTGGCGGCACCTCCGTGGTGTTGGCGGAATATGACATTGCCGATAAGGCCTATGAGATCAACCGAGCGGCAGCTGCCCTAGCCCGCCAAGTGGCCGATCAGTATTCCACCCCCGATAAGCCTCGGTTTGTGGCTGGCTCGATGGGGCCAGGGACGAAGTTGCCGACGCTGGGGCACATCGACTTTGACACGCTACAAACCGCCTATCAGGATCAGGTGCGCGGGTTGATCGATGGCGGATCCGATCTGATCTTGGTCGAGACCTGTCAGGATGTGCTGCAAATCAAAGCGGCTTTGGGGGCGGTACAAAAGGTTTTTGCGGAAAAAGGCTTCACTGCTGAGACACGATTACCAGTGATGGTGTCGGTCACGATGGAAGTGCAGGGCACGATGTTGGTGGGATCCGAGATTGGGGCGGCTCTGGCAATTCTGGAACCCTATCCCATCGATGTGTTGGGGCTCAATTGTGCCACTGGCCCCGACAAGATGACGGAGCACATCCGCTATTTGTCCCAACATTCTCCCTTTGTAATCTCCTGTATTCCGAATGCGGGCTTGCCCGAAAATGTCGGCGGGCAGGCCCACTACAAGCTCACCCCCGAGCAGATGCGCTTTCATCTGGAGCATTTCATCAAGGATTTGGGTGTTGGGGTGGTGGGGGGCTGCTGTGGCACTCGCCCCGATCACATCGCCGCTTTGGCAGAAGCCGTGCAATTCCTGCGGCCCAAACAGCGACAGATCGAACGGATCCGGGCCGCTGCTTCCCTCTATTCCCCCCAGATCTATGACCAGGACAACTCGTTTTTGATCATTGGGGAACGGGTCAATGCCAGTGGATCCCGCAAGATGCGGGACATGCTCAATGCCGAAGATTGGGAAGGCTTGGTGGCGCTGGCCAAAGAACAGGTGCGGGAGGGATCCCATATTCTCGATGTCAACGTGGATTATGTGGGCCGCGATGGGGTAGCGGATATGCACCAGTTGGTATCGCGACTGGTGACTCAGATCCCCATCCCTCTGATGTTGGACTCCACCGAGTGGCAAAAGATGGAGGCGGGACTGAAGCTGGCCGGGGGCAAATGCCTGCTCAACTCCACCAACTACGAAGATGGCGAAGAACGCTTTTTGAAGTTGCTGGAAATCGCCAAAACCTATGGAGCTGGCATTGTCATCGGCACCATCGACGAAGAGGGCATGGCCCGCACCGCCGAGCGAAAGTTTCAGATCGCTCAACGGGCCTATCGCCAAGCCGTGGAATACGGGATCCCGGCTTACGAGATTTTCTTTGATCCGTTGGCCCTGCCGATTTCCACTGGGATCGAGGAAGACCGAGCCAATGGACAGGCGACGATTGAGTCGATTCGCCAGATTCGCGCCAATCTGCCGGATTGTCATATCGTTTTGGGGGTTTCCAATATCTCCTTTGGCCTCAGTCCAGCCGCACGGGTCACCCTCAATTCGATGTTTTTACATGAGGCTCGGGAGGCAGGATTAGATGCGGCGATTGTCAGCGCCAGCAAGATTTTGCCGTTGGCCAAGATTGAGCCAGAACATCAACAGATCTGTCAAGATCTGATCTACGATAATCGCCAATTTAATCAGGAGGGCGTCTGTACTTATGATCCGCTCGGCCTGTTGACCCAACTGTTTGAAGGGGTCAGCACCAAACGGGATCGCAGTGAGGATGACAAGCTACCGTTAGAAGAGCGGCTGAAACGCCACATTATCGATGGAGAGCGCATAGGCCTCAATGACCTGCTGGACAAGGCGATGGAGCAGTATCCACCATTGGAGATCATCAATACCTTTTTGCTGGATGGCATGAAGGTGGTGGGGGAACTGTTTGGATCGGGCCAGATGCAGCTGCCTTTCGTATTGCAATCGGCGGAGACCATGAAGGCGGCGGTGGCTCACCTAGAACCCTACATGGAAAAAGCAGAGGGGGATGCGGGCAAGGGCACTTTCTTAATCGCCACTGTCAAAGGCGATGTGCACGACATTGGCAAAAACCTGGTGGATATCATCCTCTCCAATAATGGCTATAAGGTGATCAATCTGGGGATCAAGCAGCCAGTTGATAACATCATTGAAGCTTTTGAAGAGAATAAAGTGGACTGCATTGCCATGAGTGGGTTGCTGGTCAAATCCACCGCTTTTATGAAGGATAATCTGGAGACGTTTAATCAGCGGGGCATCACGGTGCCGGTAATTTTGGGGGGAGCGGCTCTAACGCCAAAGTTCGTCTATGAGGATTGTCAACGGTCTTACAACGGTCGCGTGATCTATGGCAAAGATGCATTTGCCGATTTGCATTTTATGGACAAACTGATGCCCGCCAAACGGGGGGGGCAATGGGATGATCTGAAGGGATTTTTGGCGGAGGTAGAGCTAGATGAATCGGGATCCCTAGACTATAATAATGGCGCTTCCAGCAATGGATCCCAAAATGGATCCAATGGTTCAGTTCCTGAGGTTCAACCCACCCCAGAGCCAGGGATCCCGGCAGTGGCTCTATCTACAACATTTGAGGAAGATACCCGCCGCTCTGAGGTAATTGATCTAGATATTGATCGCCCGGTGCCGCCGTTCTGGGGATCCAAAATCTTGACGGAAGATCAGATCCCTTGGGAGGAGGTGTTCTTCTATATCGACAAACAGGCTTTGGTGGCGGGCCAGTGGCAGGTGCGCAAGGCCAAAGGGCAAAGCAAAGAAGAGTTTGAGGAGATGATCGCCACCCAGATCGATCCAGTGATCGAGCGCTGGAAGACCCAAATTGTGGAGGAGCGACTGCTACGCCCCCAAGTGGTCTATGGCTACTATCCCTGCCAATCGGAAGGTAATGAGCTGAAGATCTTTAAGCCTGACAGTTTCTCAGATCTGCTCACTCTAGACCCTCAAAGTACCGACTATTACCAATTGCCCACAGTTGAGCGGCTTAGCCTTTCGGAGCAAACTCAAGAATGGGCACGCTTTCATTTCCCGCGCCAAAGTTCGGGCAATCGCTACTGCATCGCTGACTTTTTTGCTGATGACTCGACGGGCTTAGTGGATGTCTTTCCTTTGCAAGCGGTGACGATGGGATCCGAAGCCACAGAGTTCGCTCAAAAGCTGTTCCAGGCGGATCAGTATAGCGACTATCTCTACTTTCATGGCTTGTCGGTGACGTTAGCTGAAGCCTTGGCAGAATGGTGCCATGCCCGCATCCGGCGTGAGCTGGGGTTTGCCTCTGAAGACAGCAGCGATATCCGCAAAATTTTGCAGCAGAGCTACCGGGGATCCCGCTATAGCTTTGGCTATCCGGCTTGTCCCACTATGCAGGATCAGTACACCCTGCTTGATCTTTTGCAGGCGGAACGAATTGGCTTGGTGATGGATGAGAGCGAACAACTGGAACCCGAACAATCCACCACCGCTCTGATCACCTATCACCCCCGCGCCCGCTACTTCAGCGTCAAAACCAATTCGGGTGAAAGCTAGCCTCTGGCTGGGGATCCTATTGCTGGGCCTCTGGATCAGAGTGCCGGCCCAAGCCCTGGAACTCCTGCCCCACTTGGGATCCCATCACCATGCCATCAGCACCGCAGATCCTCTGGCTCAAGCCTATTTTGACCAAGGGTTGACGCTGCTCTATGGCTTCAATCATGAGCTCGCCCGCCAATCCTTTGAAGCAGGGCTTGAACGGGATCCCACCTGTGCCCTCTGCTATTGGGGGGTGGCCATGACCTGGGGATCCACCCTCAATACCCCCATGGGATCCCAGGCTCTGCCCCCGGCCCAAGCAGCCTTGCTGGCAGCTGAAGCGATTGCCCAAGAGCATCCTCAGGTCAGCCCCGACGAAAAAGCTCTGATTCAAGCCCTCCATGCTCGCTATTGGCCAAACCTATCGGGGGATCAACCTGTTCCTCAGATCCAACGGGATCCCGTCTATGCCGCTGCTATGGGACAACTGACTCAGAAGTACCCTGCTGATGGGGATATCGCCACCCTCTATGCCGACGCATTGATGAATCTATCCCCCTGGAACTACTGGACAGAAAGCGGGGATCCCCAACCTCAAACTCGTGTCATCCAGGCCACTCTGGAATCTGTCTTGGCACGGGATCCCAACCATCCAGGGGCCAATCATCTCTATATCCACCTCTTAGAATCCTCTCCCACTCCAGAACGGGCGCTGGCAAGTGCCGCAAGACTGGAGACGCTGGTGCCGGGATCCGGCCATCTCATCCACATGGCCTCTCACCTGTACTGCGCCCTGGGTCGCTATCAAGACGCCTATCGGGTTAATCTCCAGGCCATTCAAGCCGACGAAATGACCCCCAACGGGATCCCTGATTCAGGGCATCCCAGCTTTTATGCTTTGGCCTATGGCTTGCACAACTGGCATGTTTTGATTGCAGCAGCAACTCGACTCGGTTGGCAGGATATCGCCTTCCAGCAAGCAGATCTGTTACGGGCCAGGATCCCTCTGGTGGCTTACCAAATCGCGCCAGGATTAGCAGAATTACGCACCCTGCCGATCCAGATCTTGGCCTCTTTTAAGGACTGGGATCCCCTGCTCAAGCTGACCAAACCTTCAGCTCAGTTTCCACTGGAGATAGCTCTCTGGCATTGGGGACGAGGGCTGGCTTGGGCCCATCACCATCACCCCCAAGCGGCCAGCCTGAACTGGGTCAAGTTGAAGCAACTAGCACAAGTCCCAGAGCTCGAATCGCTCCAGCTTTATACCGGGATCCCGGTGGAGTCCCTGCTGGGTGCCGCTCTCGATAAGCTCAAACAGGAGATAGACCTATCCCAAGAGATCCCCACACTCATCAAGGCCAGGGATCCCTTAGATTGGCTTCCCTGCACCAAAAACCCCGACTTGGTAGTATCCAATAGCTAGTGCTAGATAGCCATTCCAGCTCCGAGAACAAGAGGTGTGGACCCTATATTTCTCCCTTTAATCCTCAAGATCTCACCTATTCATAACCTAACCTTAAACACCACTTAACCTTATTTTGAAATGGTTCTTAAGATTCTGTTTTACTATGGTTGGGAATTACAGAATAGTGATCTTTTTAAGCTGCTGACACAATCTGTTACCCCAGACACAATTCTGTCTTGACTTAAGCCAAATCCCCTAAGGGTTTTGGCCCTATCTCTGCCCCTGTTGTATTGGTGCCTCTATGCTGCGTATCGAATCTTTGATCAAACGCTATCCCACGGGGGATATGGCCCTCAAAGGGATCAACCTAGAAATCACCGATGGTCAGGTGATGGCTCTGATTGGCCCGTCAGGAGCAGGCAAAAGCACCTTGATTCGCTGTATCAATCGCCTCGTGGAGCCCACCAGCGGCAAAGTCATTCTCAATGGCACGGATCTGACTCAGCTCAATACTGCCCAATTACGCCAAGCCCGCCGCAAAATTGGCATGATCTTTCAGGAATACGCCCTGGTTGAACGCCTGACGGTGATGGAAAACATCCTGTCGGGCCAGTTGGGCTATGTGAACTTTTGGCAGAGCTGGTTCCGCAAGTTTCCTCAGTCCACCTTCGACGAGGCTTTTCGGTTGTTAGATCGGGTGGGGCTGGGAGACTTTGCCGATAAGCGGGCCGATGCTTTGTCGGGTGGTCAGCGGCAACGGGTAGGAATCGCCCGTGCCCTGCTCCAGAACCCTGAACTGCTCTTGGTGGATGAGCCCACCGCCAGCTTGGATCCCAAGACTTCCCGCCAGATCATGCGCCTGATCCGAGAGTTGGCCTCCGAGCGGGGACTATCGGTGATCATCAACATCCACGATGTGGCCTTGGCTCAAATGTTCGCGCAACGGATTGTGGGCCTGCGCTTTGGAGAGATTGTCTATGACGGCCCCCCCAACGGCCTGAGCAATAGTGCTCTCACCGATATTTATGGCGAAGAAGATTGGAATGCCTCTGGCCCTGATAAAACAGACGACCAGGATGACGAAGAAGGGCAACCCATAGCCGCGCCAGCCGCCAGCTATTAGGTCAGGGATCATCAGCGAACAGAAAATAGTTAGGTATCTCTATGGCGCAGTCATTCACGATGAAAGGGCGCAAATGGTCGCCCCCACCCCTGATCAAAAACCCTTGGATCCGCTACGGTCTGATCATTGGCGGTCTCATTTATTTTGCCTTTGCCATCTCCACCCTCAATCTAGATCCCTCTCGGATCCAACGGGGTATCGAGCGCAGTGGTCGGCTTCTACTGGCCTTTTTGCAACCGGATTTTGCCACTCGGGGCAGCATCATCTTTACCGGCATGCTAGAGAGCGTGACGATGGCGGCCATCTCGACGGTGATTGGCTTCATCATCGCGGTTCCAGTCGCGTTTGGTGCCGCTCGCAATATGGTGCCGACGCCAATTTATGTGGTCTGCCGGGGGCTGATTGCCCTGTCCCGCACCTTTCAGGAGGTGATCATCGCCATTTTGTTTGTGGTGATGTTTGGCTTTGGCCCCTTCGCTGGTGTTCTCACCCTCAGCTTTGGCAGTTTGGGCTTTTTTAGCAAGCTGCTGGCGGAGGATATCGAGGAGATCGATGAGGAACAGGTGGAGGCCATCCGAGCCACGGGTGCCTCTTGGCTGCAAATGATCACGTTTGCGGTTCTCCCACAGGTGCTACCCCGCATGGTGGGGCTTACCCTCTATCGGTTTGATATCAATATTCGCGAAGCGGCCATCTTGGGCATTGTGGGAGCGGGAGGCATCGGTTCCACCCTCAATACGTCCCTGCGTCGCTATGACTATGAAACCTCTTCCGCCATCATCTTGATCATCATTGCCTTGGTGATGGTAGTGGAATTGACCTCCGGTTGGATTCGTAAGAAGGTACAGTAATGCCCGTAATTTATCAGAACGGCACCCGAATCTGGCAGGTGCGCAACCAAAAAGAAACCCTGATCCAGTACGCTTTGTGGTTAGCTTTAGTCGTATTGATGGTGATCTGCGGCAAGTTTATTGCTGATCGCACCACCTGGGTATTTGTCTTAGATGCCCCCCGGCAAGGGGCAGAAATGCTCTCGCGTGGAGTGCCGCCCAATTTTGGCTATATGTCCCGACTGTGGGGATCCCTCTGGGATACCCTGACCATTGCTACCTTGGGCACAGCTCTATCTTTTTTGATTGCAGTCCCCGTTGCCTTTTTGGCCGCCCGCAATACTACGCCCCATCCCATCGTGCGCTACTTAGGATTGTTGACGATTGTCAGCACTCGTTCCATTAACTCATTGATCTGGGCTTTGGTACTGGTGGTGATCCTAGGACCAGGGGTGCTGGCGGGCACGTTGGCCATCGCCCTGCGTTCGGTGGGTTTTATGGGCAAGCTAATGTTTGAAGGTATCGAAGAAATCGACGAAGAGTCGGTCGAGGCAGTGCGCTCCACAGGGGCCAGCGGTGCTCAGGTGCTTAGCTATGCCATCTGGCCGCAAGTGATCACCAATATCCTGGGGGTGACCATCTACCGTTGGGATATTAATCTGCGTGAGTCGACCGTGGTGGGCTTGGTAGGTGCTGGTGGCATTGGTCTCCAACTGGATGCCTCGATCAACACGCTGCGCTGGGCACAGGTGAGTATGATCTTGTTGGTTATCTTTGTATCCGTGTTTGTCAGCGAATGGATTTCAGCAAAAGCTCGTGAAGCGTTGATCTAGCGTCTCACAACCTACTGGTATTTGAAGAGAGCATGATCACTTGGGTCACAAATAGTCAAAGGGGGGATCCATAATGAATTCCCCCTTTTTTGCCGTTATTCCACTGTCACACTCTTGGCGAGGTTACGGGGTTGATCCACATCCAAGCCTCGAATCGCTGCCACATGGTAGGCCAGCAATTGCAACGGGATCCCGCTCACCAATGGCGACAAGATCTCCGGCACCCGTGGCACCCAAAGCACATGGTCAAACACCTCAGTGGCAAGTTCGTCGCCAATAGCCGCTACCCCAATCAGTTGGGCATCTCGCGCTTTAGCCTCTTGGGCATTGGAGATCACCTTCTCGTACAGGGATCCCGGCATGGCAATGGCAACTACAGGCACTTTGGGATCCAACAGAGCGATGGGGCCGTGCTTCATCTCACCAGCCGGATAGCCCTCGGCATGAATGTAGCTGATCTCCTTCAGCTTCAGGGCTCCCTCTAGGGCAATCGGATAATTGAGGCCACGCCCGATATAGATAAAGTCTTGGGTGGATTGGAACTGGCGGGCCAGGATCTCGATGGTCTGCTCTTGATCAAGCAGCAGGGTTTCAATGGCGGTGGGCAGGTGTTGCAGCCCCAGCACAATCTCCTCGATCTGCTCCAACTGGAGGCTGTGGCGGCGGGCAGCAAACTCCAAAGCCAGCAGATAGAAGGCTAGCAACTGAGCCGTAAAGGTTTTAGTGGCAGCCACCCCAATTTCAATCCCAGCCCGTAGATCGATCACCTCCGAAACCAGTCGACCCACCGAGCTTTCGACTCGATTGGTGATGCCCAATAGGCGATCCCCACGGGATCCCGCCTCAGTCAGGGCGGCTAGGGTATCGGCGGTTTCTCCTGATTGCGTCACCCCAATGGTCAACATACCGGGTTGAATCGGGGGCGGGGCATAGCGATACTCGGAGGCATATTGCACCTGGGTCGGGATCCCAGCCAATTGTTCTAGCAGATACTTACCCACCAAAGCCGCGTGCCAACTGGTGCCACAAGCCAAAATCTGAATCTGTTGGGTCGAGTCCCACAGCTGCTCAGACAGGCCCAGATTGACCACGGGATCTTCACTAACCCGACCCTCCAGCCCCGCCCGAATCGTGGCCGGTTGCTCGTGAATCTCCTTGAGCATGAAGTGGCGAAAGCCTTGTTTCTCCACCATGACCGGATTCCAATTCAAAACCTTCGGAACCCGCGATACTGGCTCTCCATCAAAGCCAAAAATCTCCACCTGATAGGGGGTGAGACGGGCGATCTCGGCGTTGTTGAGCACCAAAGTGCGCTGGGTATGGTGAATGAAAGCAGGGACATCGGAGGCGAAAAAGGTCTCTTGATCCCCATAGCCAATCACCACAGGCGCGTGTTGGCGGGCCACGATGATCTGGTCGGGGTGATCCGCACTGAGCACTGCCACCGCAAAGGATCCCGTCAGTTGGTTGATGGTGGTTCGCACCGCTTCTAGTAAAGGGATCCCTTGGTTGAGCCAGTAGCGCACCAGATGAGGAATCACCTCGGTATCGGTCTCGGAGGCAAACAGGATCCCTTGCTGGCGAAGAGTCTGGCGCAGATCGCGGTAGTTTTCCACAATGCCGTTTTGGATCACGGCGATCCGGCCCGATTCATCGGTATGGGGATGGGCATTTTGCTCATTGGGTCTGCCGTGGGTGGCCCAGCGGGTGTGGCCGATGCCGATATGAGCGATGGTGGGATCCAACCCGAGTAATTTGGCCTCTAGGTTGGCCAGCTTGCCTTCGGCCCGGATCCGGCAGAGGGCCTGGTGATCATCAATCAGGGCAATGCCTGCGGAGTCATAGCCGCGATATTCCAGCTTGCGCAACCCTTGTAAGACAATCTCAGCGGCTGACTGGCGACCCACATAGCCCACAATTCCACACATATCCGCACCTCACCCATGACAACACCATAAGGGGATTCTATCGGATTTGATTGGGATGGATGTGATTTAGATCAGCTTTCTTGCTGATGAGTTTGATAAGTTGGAAGGGCTAATTATCTATAAGATGTCGTAAGCTCCTAGATCCCAAAGCCCTTGCCCAGTAAGGGTTACACGATTCAAGGTATCTTACATTTATTTCAGCCTGCTTACTTACAGAAAAG